>NZ_JBFUCA010000036.1:0-15931 GCF_056405475.1 Polaromonas sp. P1_G4 | reverse complement strand
GCCGGGCCGCAGGCGCAGCGGCCCCCTCGGGGGGCAGCGCATTACACGAAGTCGAAGACGCAGTGAAAAGCGTGGGGGCCACATTCATAAGGCGGCCTCGAACAATCGCTGGAAGTCCTCAGCCTTGCAGGGCCGTGGATTCGTCTGGTGGCAGATGTCGGCCGTGGCGATCTCGACCAGGCGCGGCAGGTGTTCGCGCTTGACGCCGTGGGCCGACAGCGGGCCGGTGATGCCCACGCTCTCCTTGAGCTGCTTGAGCCAGGCTACAAAAGCCTTGCCACCGCCGGCCACGCCGCATACGTGGGCCAGCTCGTCAAATTTGGCGGGCGCCGATTCGTAGTTCCACGCCAGCACGGTGTCGATCATCAGCGCATTGGCCAGGCCGTGGTGCAGGTCGCAGACAGCGCCCAGCGCGTGGGCACATGAATGCACGGCGCCCAGGTCTTTCTGGAAGGCGATGGCGCCCATCATGGAGGCCATCATCATGTCGCTGCGCGCCTGCAGATTCGACGGTTCCTTGACAGCCTTGAGCAGTGCGTGGGCTGCGATGCGCGTGCCTTCGAGTGCAATGCCGTCGCACAGCGGGTGATAGGCCGGTGAGAGGTAACTCTCGATGTTGTGCGTGAGCGCGTCCATGCCGGTGGCGGCCGTCACATGCGGTGGCAGGCCGAGCGTGAGTTCGGGGTCGGCAAACACCACTTTCGCCAGAATTTTTGGGCTGAACACCACGCGCTTGAGGTGCGTGTCGTTTTCGCTGACGACGCTGGAACGGCCGACTTCGGAGCCGGTACCCGAGGTGGTGGGCAGGGCCACGAAGTACGGCAGCTCATTGACGATGGGCCGTACCTGCGGATGGTCCCAGACGTATTCAAGGATGTCGCCCTCATGCGTGGCGGCGATGCCGACCACCTTGGCCACGTCCAGCGCCGCGCCGCCGCCGAAACCAATCACGCAGTCGGCCTTGTGGGCCTTGTAGGCTGCGGCACCGTCCATGACCTGGCTGCAGGTCGGGTTGCCGAAGACGCCCGAGAACACGGCCACGTCCAGGCCGGCCAGGTGGGTCCTGAATTCGGCCAGCACGGGCAAGGCGCCCAGCGCCTTGTCGGTCACGATGAGCGGGCGTTTGCAGCCCGCTTCTTTCAGGGTGTCGGCGACGAGCTTGCGCGCGCCTGCGCCGAACTTGATGGTGGTGGGGAAGGAAAAACCGGTGATGCTCATAGTGGTGCGACCTGGAAGTACATGTGTTGTTTGCCGTAAGAGACATTGTTGACCCGAATCGCGTCGGGCTCTATGCCGAAGGATTTAAACCCRCATTTCTCGTAGAGCGCCGTCGCCTCGCGGTTGCCGGCGGTGACCGTCAGCACCACGAGCTCCACGCCGCCGGCGCGGGCCTCGTCCAGCACCTTGCCGACCAGCGCCCGGCCTATGCCATGCCCCTGGTATTCGGGCGCGACGTACATCGCGACCAGCGTGGCCTTGTGACGGTTCTTCAGCCGCGTCTCGCGGTTCAGCCCCACCACGCCGGCCATCGCACCGTCCACAAAGGCGGCCCACATGACGGTGTCGCCGGCGGGTGAAAGGCGCTTTTCGGTGTCGGCCGGCACGCGCAGGTTTTCTTCCTCAAAGCTGGAGGTGAAGGCATCCGCGTGCTCGCGCAGGCCGCGCAGGCGGAATTCGCGGTAAATGGCGGCGTCGGGCACGGTCAGCCTGCGGATCAGGAGGTCAGATGATTTCAAAATAGCGTTTCATTTCCCAGTCGGTGACGGCGTCCAGCCATTGGCGCCATTCCCACTCGCGCGTTGCCGCGAAGTGATCCACGAAAGTATCGCCCAGCCAGTCGCGCGCGATGTCCGATTTCTGGAAAATACGTGTGGTTTCGATCAAGGTGCGCGGTGCGCGGGCAMTGTGTTCGGCTCCCTGGTTGGTGCCGGTGATCGGCGCGCCCAGCTTGAGGCCTTTTTCGACGCCGTCCAGTCCCGCAGCGATGACGGCCGCCATCGCCAGGTAGGGGTTCACGTCGGCGCCGGGGCAACGGGTTTCCAGCCGGGTGGCTTTGGCGCTGCCCGCGATCACGCGGAAACTTGCAGTGCGGTTGTCCATGCCCCAGGTCGGCTTCACAGGCGCCCAGAAGCCGTCGACCAGGCGCTTGTAGCTGTTGATGGTGGGCCAGATCATGGGACCGAACTCCATCATGCAGGCGACCTGGCCGGCAACATAGCTCTCGAACAGCTTGCTCATCTTGCGTGGGTGCTTTGCGTCGAAGAACAGGTTGGTCTTGCCGTCCGACAAACTCTGGTGGATGTGGCCGCTGCAGCCCGGCAGCTGCTGATGGGGCTTGGYCATGAAGCTGGGCATGATGCCAAAACGCGAGCCGATCTCTTTGGCGCCGGTCTTGAACAGGATGGCGCGGTCGGCCTGCTCCAGTGCCTCGCTGAAGCCAATGGCTACTTCATACACGCCCGGCCCGGTTTCGGTGTGCAGGCCTTCGATGGGGATGCCGAAGGCCAGCATCTCGTCCATGATGGCGTTGAAGAAATCCTGGTTCTCGTTCATGCGCAGCAGCGAATAGCCGAACATGCCGGGCGTGAGTTTTTCGGCCCCCACGCCGTTTTTCGCGGCCCAGCTGTGCGGCGTTTCCAGGAAGTTGAACCACTCGAACTCCATACCGGTCATGGGCATGAAGCCCATTTTTTCGGCGCGCTTGAGCACGCGCTTGAGCGTCTGGCGTGGGCAGACGGCGTGCGGCGTGCCGTCGGCATTCACGAATTCACCCAGCACAAAGGGCACGTTGTTGTCCCAGGGCACGTGACGTGTGGTGGCCAGGTCCAGCCGTGCCAGCGCATCCGGAAAGCCGTGCTGCCACCCTGTCACCGAGGTATTGTCGTAGCAGTTGTCCATCATGTCCCAGCCCAGCACCACGTCGCAAAATCCAAAACCGCCCGCCGGGTAGGGCTCGGCCGCGCCGAAGAACTTGTCCTTGTGCAGGTACTTGCCGCGCAGCACACCGTCGATGTCGCTGACGGCAACCTTCATCTTGTTGGCGCCCGACTTGCGCAGCATCTCCAGGGCTGGATGGGGGGCGGAGGATTTGGTGGCTTTTTTGGGCATGGTCGTGGGCACCTTTTGGTTTTAGGGGTGGGCGCTTGCCCGGCCTTTTTCGGCCAGGCCAATCGCAAATTCTTCTTCCGGCGAGAGGATCAGCCGGTGCCGGCCCATCACCGCGAAGTAACTGACGCCGATGGCAAACCACAGCGCCACCCACAGCACGCCCACGCGGTAGATCGGGTCGCTGAGCTGGAAGTAGATGGTGACCAGGGCGATGAGCAGGGTCAGCACCGCGCCCGTGACACCCAGGGGGCTGCGGTAGGGACGCTCCATATGCGGCAGCTTGCTGCGGAGCCGAATGAACGACAGCGCCTGCATGACGTAAGAGAACATGGCGCCGAACACCGCCATGTTGAGCAAGGTGCCGCCGATGACGGCCGAGCCTTTGTCAACGCCCAGCGAAAACCACAGCACAAACATGACCACCAGCGCCACCACCGAGCCGACGATCATGGCGATGTGCGGAGTCTTGCGGCTGCCGTGCGTGACGGACAGTGCCGAAGGAAAGTACCCGGCGCGGCTTAGCGAATAGATCTGCCGGCCCTTGGCAAAGATGATGGTGTGAAAACTCGCCACCAGGCCCAGCACGGCCACCAGCGCCAGTATCTTGGCGATGCCGTTGCCGTAAATTGCCTTGAAGCCGTCGAGCAGCGGCTCACCCGAGGTGCTCAGCGCGTGCGAGCCTATGCCTGCGACCGAGGGGTTGAGCCAGAGGATCATGAAGGCCGAGAGGATGAGCGTGAAGATGCCGGCAATGATGCCGCGCGGCATGTCACGGCGCGGGTCCACCGACTCTTCAGCCGCCAGCGGTAGCTGCTCGATTGCCAGGAACAGCCACACCGCAAATGGCAGCGACGCCAGCACGCCGGCGAAGCCCAGCGGCAGGAAGGGACCGCGGCCCTCGGGCAGCACGGCGCCGCCGGCGCCGACATTCATGGCCCAGCGTGCGAAGTCGATCTTGGGAAAGGCGCTGATCCAGAACGCCACCAGGCAGGCCAGCGCCAGCAGCGTGACGGCCAGTGTGATCTTGAACGACAGCTCGACGCCGATGATGTTCAGCCCGATGAAGACGATGTAAAAACCGATCCACCACAAAGGCTGCCAGGCCGGTGGTGTGCCGAAGATGCTGCCCATGTAGCTGCCGATGAAGAACACGATGACGGCCGGCGTCAGCACGTATTCCACGTTTTCGGCCAGCCCGGTTAGAAAGCCACCCCAGGGCCCCATGGCGGTGCGCGCAAAGGAATAGGCGCCACCGGTATGGGGCAGCGCAGGCGACATTTCGGCCAGCGAAAAGGTCAGGCCAAGATACATCACGGAGATGATGATGGTGGCCAGCAACATGCTGCCCCAGCCGTTGGCCAGACCCAGGTTCCAGCCGGCGAAGTGGCCGGAGATCACGGCGCCAACGCCGAGTGCCCAGAGCGACCAGACACCGGCATAGCGGCGCAGCCCCCTCTTTTCAAAATAGCTGCCGTCGACTTTCGCGTATTGCACGCTGGAACGTTCTGACATGGTGGCTCCCTTATAGGTTGCAAGGTTGAGGGCCCGGTGGGGCTGTCTTGCATCGTAGGGCGAGCGTAGGTGCGCTGAAATCCCATTTCGGCAAGTAACGCAGCGAGAGTGAGCTTAAAGAGACGGCGAGTAAGTCGAAGTGTTTCAAAGCGTTGCTTGCACACGGCACGAATCCTGCAAGAATGCGGCCATGGTCCACACGCCTGACACTCTCCCGCCRGCCCTGCTGTCCCGCGCGTCGTTCRCCGACGCAGACGAGCAGGCGGCGGCACTCACGGGCTGGAACCAGAGCTACCTCCAGCTGTCTCGCGGTGCGTTCGGTGGGGAAGTGCGCCAGCTGGAATTCGCGGGCCTTCGCCTCTTTGTGGAAAGCCTGCGGGAGTCGGTGTACCAGACCGGACGGATACGCGATGGTGCCCTGGCCTTGGGGCTGCCGCTTCAGGTCGAAGGCCCCAGCGTTTTTTGCGGCGCGCCCAGCGACGCTGGTGCATTGCATGTGTTTTCGGGGGCGTCGGGTTTTGAGTTCCGCTCTTCCCGGCGTCATGTGATGCTGGGGCTGGAGCTCGATGAGGCGGCCTGGCGCCGCTGCAGCCGACATGACCCGGCACTGCAAGCCCGGCTGGGTGCGCAGGCCGGCTTGCGCAGGCTGGACGCTGCGGCACAGGCCAGTCTCCGGCAATGCCTCACGGGTGTGATGGATACCGTGGAGGCTGCCCCGGCGCTGCTGCAGTCTGCATCCGTCCAGGCGGCGATGCTTGACACCGTGATGGAGCAACTCGGCCGCGTACTTGCGCCGGTGGATACCGTGGATTCGGCCGGCACCCATGCGCACTGGACGCTGACGCGGCGCGCCCGCGAGCTGGTGCATACGCAGCTCGATCAACCGCCTACGGTCCTGGCCCTGTGTGAACAGCTCGGCGTGAGCCGCCGAACCTTGCAAAACGGTTTTCAAACGGCGCTGGGCATCAGCCCATTGGCTTACCTGCGCGCCGTGCGTTTGAACGCGGCCAGGCAGGCATTGAAGACCGCTACGTCCGTGACGGCGGCTGCAACGCACCTTGGGTTTTGGCATTTTGGTCATTTCGCGCACGACTATCAGCAAATGTTTGGCGAGTTGCCTTCCGAGGCGTTTCGCCGAAGTCACTAGGCCCCCACGGTCGCTCACTTCGTGTAGCTCCCTGCCCCCCGAGGGGACGCCCGCCTGTGGCCCGGCAAAGCCGGTTCCACGGCTCATGCTTGTAAAGAGACGTTCTCAGGGCCTACGCTCCGTGCGCGTGGGTTGCCGGTGCGGCGGAGCTGATGCCCATGTCCTGCAGGGCACCCGCCACAGCCAGCACGGCCTGTTCGATCTCATTCGGGCCGATCGCACCGATGCAGCCCACCCGGAAAGTTTCTACCTGCGTGAGCTTGCCCGGGTATAGGACAAAACCGCGATCTCGTGCGGCGGCATAGAACTTCTTGAATTCGTAGCGGCTGTCGCCTGGCGCGTGGAAGGTCACGATGATGGGCGCCTGGATGGCCGGGTCCAGGAAGGGTTTGAAACCGAGCCTTGCCATGCCGGTGACCAGGGTGGTGTAGTTGGCGGTATAGCGCGCCAGGCGCGCTGGCTGGCCGCCTTCTTCCTCAAACTGGGCAATGGCTTCGGCCAGCGCCACCACCACATGGGTGGGAGGCGTGAAGCGCCACTGCGTGGTTTTTTCCATGTAGGCGTACTGGTCGTGCAGGTCCATGGCCAGCGACTGGCTGCGGCCGGCACAGCCGTCCAGCACGGCCTTGCGGATGAAGACAAAACCCATGCCGGGCACGCCTTCGAGGCATTTTCCGCTGGCCGCCACCAGTGCGTCGAAATGCACCTTGCGCGCGTCGATGTCTATTGCGGCGAAGGAACTCATGGCGTCCACCAGCAGGCCCTTGCCGTGGGTTTTGCAGACGTCGGCCACTTCCTTCAGCGGGTTGAGCACGCCCGCGCCTGTCTCGCAGTGGATCAGCATGACGTGGGTGATGCTGGTGTCGGCTTCCAGCATGGCGTCCAGTGCGGCGGGAGAGACCTGTGCCGCTTCGTCGAAGGGCATGATGGTGCAGCGCCGTCCCATCAGCGTGGTGAGCCTTGCCGCGCGTTTGCAGTAGGCGCCGTTGTCCATCACCAGCACGTGGCCGTCGCGCGGCACTACGGTGGCCACTGCCGCTTCCACGCTGAAAGTACCGCTTCCCTGAAGCGGAACGACGACGTGCGAATCCTGCCCATGGATGACGGCCAGCAGGCTTTTGCGCACACTCGCCGTGACAGCGTTGAAATCGCTGTCCCAGGAGCCCCAGTCTTTCAGCATCGCGAGCTTGGTGCGCAGGGTGGTGGTCAGTGGCCCGGGGGTGAGGAGGATTTTGTCTCTGTCCATTTGTGATGCCTGTGGTCTTCGTTGCGGGCGATTCAATTCAGTCGGGCCGGGTATCCCTGCAGGAATATGGGCAGGTCCATGCCTGGGGGGCGCGCCGGAACCTGGTAGATCATGTCGGCCACGTAGCCCCGGTGGTAGGTCTTGTGGTTGACAACGTGCAGCAGCATGTCTCCCCGTGTCATGGCACTCGCGTCGCCATCGATGAACGTGAAATGCACGATTTCGTCGAGTGCCTCGACGCTCAGGGTGTCCGCGTATTCGATGTACCAGGTGTCGATTTTCCCCTGAGCTGCGCACAGCTCTTCCAGTGTGGGAGTAGCCTCTGTGTTGCGGGAGCTGAAGCCATGCGGCCGCCCCTGCAGGTGCGCCTGCCAGATGAGATCCACCACATAGGCGTGGTTCAGCGTACGAAGCATGTTGCCAAAACCTGTCGCGCGCGGTGCCAGGAGTTCAGCTGCAGGAAGTTGCTTTAATGCGCCGAACAGGCGGTCGTTGGCCCACGCGTTGTAACGTGTGAGCATGCGGATGTTGCGCTGGGCTGTCATGAAGCGCCTAGCGCGAGCTGGTTCGCCATGCCTGCGTACGGCGGTTGACCCACCAGGCCAGCGCCATGAAAAGCAGGGTTGCAATCGTTGATGCCATACCGATCAGGACGGCCATGGCTGCGGCGGCGCCCATTTCGCCGGCTTCATCCAGGTTCAGGATGGCGATCGACGCAACTTTGGTTTCGGGCGAATAGAGAAACACCACGGCAGAGATGGTGGTCATGGCGTTGATGAAGAAGTAGCGCGCGATGTCGACCAGCGCCGGCGTGCAGATGGGCAGGGTGACGCGCCAGAAGGTCTTGAAGAAGGGTACCTTGAGCGAGGCGCTCACGGCTTCAAATTCGCCATCAAGGCTCTTGAGTGCGGTTACGGCCGTCAGGTGGCCGGTGGTGTAGAAGTGCACGATGGTGCACAGCGTAAGCAGGGTCAGCGTGTGGTACAGGCCGTTCAGCGGATTGCCGGGCGCATTGAAAAAGAAGATGTAGCCCAGTCCCAGCACCAGGCCGGGCACGGCCATGGGCAACATGGCCAGCATGCGCACAAAGCCGCGCAGGCCGTCCATGCCTTTGGTTTTTTCGAGCAGGTAGGCGCTGCAAAACACCAGAGCGGTGCCGAAGAAGGCCGTGCCCGCCGCCATCTTCAGGCTGTTGAGAAACCCGACACCGACTTCCGCGTCGATCAGGCCCATGGTGTAGTGGCGCAGGCTGGGCTTCAGGTTGTAGGGCCAGAAGCTGGCGAAGGATGCGAACACGGCCATGCCCAGCATGGCCAGCACCAGGAAGGCAATGGCACAGCAATACAGCGTCATGACCCGGTCGTAGCCGCGCGAAGGCGTGGGCCGGTAGGGCACGGCACGCGCCGTCAGCATCGCGGTCTGGCGTTTGCTGACGTAGCTGTCTACCGCGAATGTCAGGACGGCGGGCGCCAGCAGCAAGATGGCGACCACTGCGCCTTTGGCGAAATCCTGCTGGCCGATCACCAGCTTGAAGACGTCGGTGGCCAGCACATTGAAGTTGCCGCCTATCACCTTGGGAATGCCGAAGTCCGTCATGACCAGCGTGAAGGTGACGAGCGCCGCGGAAATAAGGCCATATTTGGCACCGGGCAGCGTGATGGTGAAGAACTTGCGCCTGGCGCTGGTGCCCATGGCATTGGCTGCCTCGTACAGCCGGGCGTCGGACAGGCTGAGCGCGGTGACCAGAATCATCAGCGCATGCGGAAACACCGCAAAACATTCGGCCACCACAATGCCGGGCGCACCATAAATCTGGTCAATGCCGATACCCTGCATCCAGCCCTTGAGCACCCCCTGATTGCCAAACCAGTAAATCAGCGAAATGGCTGACAGCAGGGAAGGTGCCAGCAGGGGAACCAGCGTGATCCCGCGAAACAGCGCCTTGTATTGCATGCACGAACGGGTCAGCGCATAGGAAAAACCAAACGCCAGGGGTACCGCAATCAGGGTGACGGCGCTCGACACCCAGAGACTGTTCCACAGGCTTTCGAGCAGTGCCGGAGTCTTGGCGTACTCGATGAAGTTGTCAAGCCAGATGAAATCCCCTGCCTTGTCCTGCACGGCCTGCTGCAGGATGGCCAGCAACGGGGCTGCCAGAAACGCTATCAAAATAATAGCTGCCAGCGCAAGGGCAGCATAGGCCAGGTGGTCAATCCAGTGCACACGCTGCCGCACCAGGGGCAAAGCAGGAGGTGTATAGACGGGCATCAGAACACCTTGATGCGCTCTGGCAGCAATTTGAGGGGAAGGGACGAGCCGACCTGCAAGGACTGCTCCGACAGGAAATTGAGTGAGAGGTAAACCGTGAGCTTGTGGCTGCCCAGTGCAGGAGAGGTCACGTGAACGTGGCAGAAGGAGCCGAGGAATTCGATCTTTTCGATGGTGGCGTCGAACACGTGGGCGTCATCCGCTGCAATGGGCCGGGCAAGCACATCTTCAGGGCGCAGGTAAACCTTGACCTCGCGGTCGGCTCCGTCGCAAGGCAGGCACAAGGTGCCGAACCTCATCTGGCCGCCGTTAACATGCGCCGGCATGACGTTGACCTTGCCGACAAAGTCCGCCACAAAGGGCGAAGCCGGCTCGCGGTAAATCTCCATCGGTGTTCCCACCTGTTCGATMAGGCCGTGATTCATTACCACGATGCGGTCGGCCACGCTCAAGGCTTCTTCCTGGTCGTGCGTCACCATGATGGTGGTCACGCCCAGTTTTTGCTGCAACGCGCGGATTTCCTGGCGCAGGCGTACGCGCTCCAGTGCATCGAGTGCCGATAGCGGCTCATCGAGCAGCAGCAAGCCCGGCGAGGTGGCCAGCGCGCGTGCCAGCGCGATGCGCTGCTGCTGGCCGCCCGAGAGCTGGCTGGGGTACTTGGCTTCACTGCCCGGCAGGCCCACCAGCTTGACCAGCTCGCTCACGCGTTGGGCGGCCTCGGCCTTGGGCGTCTTGCGATTGACGAGGCCATAGGCCACGTTGTCAGCCACGCTCAGATTGGGAAACAGCGCATAACTCTGAAACACGATGCCGTAGTCGCGCAGCGCGGGCGGCAATCGCGAGATGTCTCGCCCGCCCTGGTGTACTTCACCCGAGGTCTGCACCTCCAGCCCGGCAATGATGCGCAACAACGTCGTCTTGCCGCAACCCGAAGGGCCCAGAAAACACACGAACTCGCCCTTGCGGATGTCCAGGTTGATGTCTTGCAGCGCGGTGAAGGCGCCGAACTCCTTGCGGATATGACGCAGGCTCAGAAAAGTGTCGTTGTTCATTCGTGGGTCATACGTGTATTACCTGAACGGTCGCGCCAGCGCAAAGGGCAAGCAGCGGCGTGGAACCGGCTCCGCCGGGCCACAGCGGCTGTCCCCCTGAGGGGGAGACGGCGGCCAAAAGGCCGCCGACAGGGGGCTACTTCTTCTCTGTTTTGGAGTTATAGCGCTTCGTCCACTCATTCAAAATGCGCTCGCGGTTGTCTGCTGCCCAGCTGAAATCCATCTTGACGAGGCGGGCCTCATAGTCTTTTGGCACATTGGCCAGCGGCGGCGCCAGTCCGGGCTGCGCGGTGATCGCGAAGTTCTTGCCGTACAGCATCATGGCATCCTTGCTCGAAGCCCAGTCAGCCAGTTTCTTGGCGGCGTCCAGTTTCTTGGTGCCTTTGTGGATGGCAAAGGCTTCCAGGTCCCAGCCCAGGCCTTCCTTGGGGAACACCAGGTCGATAGGCGCACCCTTGGCCTTGTTGGTGTTGCCGCGGTATTCAAACGAAATGCCCGCCAGAAACTCTCCGGCGGCCGCCATGTTGCAAGGCTTGGAGCCTGAGTGGGTGTACTGTGCGATGTTTTCGTGCAGCGCATCCATGTATTTCCAGCCACCACCCTTGCCGTCCTTGTCACCAAAGAGCGTGAGCCAGGCGGTCACGTCGAAGTAGCCAGTGCCGCTGGAGGCGGGGTTGGGCATGACGATCTGGCCCTTGTAAATGGGCTTGGTCAGGTCCTGCCAGGTCTCCGGGGTAGGAATGTTTTTCTTCTTGGCTTCGACGGTGTTGAAGCACACGGTGGCACCCCACACGTCCATGCCGAACCAGGCGGGGACTTTTTTCTTGTCACGGTACTGGCTCATGATGCCGTCAAGGTTGATCGGCGCGTAGGGTTCGAGCATGCCCTGCTTGTCGAGCAGGGCCAGGCTGGAGGCAGCCACACCCATGATGGTGTCGGCCTGGGGATTGGACTTTTCGGCGAGCAGCTTGGCGGTGATCACACCGGTCGAGTCGCGGACCCATTTGATTTCGATATCGGGGTAGACCTTGTTGAAGCCCTCTTGATAGGCCTTGATCTGGTCGGTTTCCAGCGCGGTGTAGACCAGCAACTGGGTTTTCTGGGCGAATGCGCCGGTGGCGGCGGTGAGCAGGCCAAAAAAGCCGATAAGAGCGATCGCCTTTGGCAGGGATTTGAGATGGGTAGCCAGCTGCATAAAAAGTCCTTTGTGGAAAACCTGCAATGTTGTGACCTGTTCGTGTCGGGGCAGTGACACTGCGATGACCAACCTGTGTTCAGGTCATATCAACCCAGCTCAATATTTATTTAACGCTGCCCCTTTTATCTTGTCAATTGTTTTTTGCAGATTGTTGACAATCCTGTGTTTTGTGCTTCAATGCAGGGCATGAATGCCGTGTTTCATCCCACTATCGCGCTGTTGCAGACCAGTTCCCTCACCACGGTGGTGCAGCAGGAAATCGAGCGTGCCATTCTTGTTGGCGAATACGAACCGGGCAGCAAACTCATTGAAGCGGCGCTGGCTGAAAAAATGGGCGTCTCCCGCGGGCCGGTGCGTGAAGCCTTCCGAATGCTGGAGGAAGCTGGCCTGGTGCGCAACGAAAAAAATCGCGGCGTCTTCGTGCGTGACATTCCCATCGAGGAGGCCGTCGAGATTTTCGATCTGCGCGCCGCGATGGACGAACTCGTCGGCCGCCAGCTTGCCAGGAACATCACGCCGGCCCAACTCAAGGAAATCCGGGGCCTCGTCGACTCGATGGAAAAGGCCGTCAAGGCAGAAGACGCCTACAACTACCACCTGCTTAACCTGAAATTCCACGACCGGCTGGTGGAAATGGCAGGCAACAGCAAACTCACGGCCATCTATCGCAAGCTCATCAAGGAGCTGTCGCTGTTCCGGCGCCTGAACCTGGCCGACGGCTGGCTCATGCCGATCTCGGCCAACGAACACCGGCAGATCGTCAAGGCCATCGCCTCCGGTGACGCGGACGTCGCAGGCCGGGCCATGTATGACCACGTGATCGAGAGCAAAGAGCGCACGATTGAAAACGACCTGCGGCGACAGGCGCGCCTGCAGGCCAGCCCCGCTGCCCGTGCGGCACAGGCCAGGGCGTCGCATCTGGTCGATGACGACATCGCAAAAGGCCCAGAGAAAAACATGGACAAGGGAAGGCTCCAACGTGGCAGTCGCTGATAAAAAGACCGAAGTGAAAGTCAATGGCCGGGCGTACYGGTTGCCGACCCAGCCCGTTGTGGTGGTGTGCGTGGACGGCTGCGAGCCTGATTACCTGGCGCAGGCCGTGGCCACCGGCCACATGCCGTGGCTCAAGCGCACCCTGGCGCTGGGTTCGGGCCTGACAGGGGATTGCGTGGTGCCCAGCTTTACCAACCCCAACAACCTTTCCATCGTGACGGGCGCACCGCCCAGCGTGCACGGCATCTGTGGCAACTACCTGTTCGATACTGCCACCGACACCGAGGTCATGATGAATGACCCGAAGTGGCTGCGTGCGCCCACCCTGCTGGCGGCCCTTGCGGACGCGGGCAAGTCCCTGGCGGTGATTACAGCCAAAGACAAGTTGCGCAAGCTGCTGGGCCACAAGATGAAAGGGATCTGCTTTTCGTCCGAGAAGGCCGACCAGGTCACGCTGGAAGAAAACGGCATTGAAGACGTGCTGGGCCTGGTGGGCCAGCCGCTACCCAGCGTCTACAGCGCGGACCTGTCGGAGTTCGTGTTTGCCGCCGGCGTGAAGATCATGCAGAAATACAAGCCCGATGTGATGTACCTGTCGACCACCGACTACGTGCAGCACAAGCACGCGCCCGGCACCGACGGCGCCAATTCCTTCTACCGCATGATGGACGGCTATATGCAGCAGCTCGAAGACCTCGGGTGCGTCATTGTGCTGACTGCTGACCATGGCATGAATGCCAAGGTGGCCATGGACGGGACGCCCGACGTGATTTACCTGCAGGACTGGTTTGACAGCTGGCTGGGCGCGGGCGTTGCGCGTGTGATTCTTCCGATCACCGACCCCTATGTGGTGCATCACGGCGCGCTGGGATCCTTCGCCACGATCTACCTGCCCGAGGGCACAAACATCGAGGCCGCCCGCAAACGGCTGGCGGCGCTCAAGGGCATGGAGCTGGTACTTTCGCGTGAACAGGCCGCCGAGCGCTTCGAACTCCCGGCCGACCGGATCGGCGACATTGTGGCGGTATCCGAACGTTTCACCGTGATCGGCACATCGGTCTCACGCCACGATCTCTCTGCGCTCGAAGTTCCGCTGCGCTCGCACGGCGGCATGAGCGAGCAGCGTGTCCCGCTGATCGTGAACCGGGACTTGCCGGGCCTGAACCGCAACCGGCGTTTTCGCAATTTCGATGCCTTCGACCTGGCGCTCAATTACGCCCAATAGATATCCGGCAACAACCGCAAGAAACATGTCCGCAAATACCTCGTCCTGAAAGCCGCAGAGTGATTGACCAGTACATCCGCGACCACCAGCTCAATGCCATGCGACTGGCTGGCCGCAAGGTTGGCGCCGGCCGGACCGGTGACCGCGCGATCGAGGTGTTCGATCCGTACACGACCAAGCTGCTGGGGAGCGTGCCCAAGGCCACGCTTGAGGAAGTCCGTGAAACCTTCGCCAGGGCGCACGCCTGCAAGCCCCAGCTGAGCCGTTATGAACGAGCAGCCATCCTCAACCGTGCGGCGGCCATCGTCCAGTCGCGGTTGATGGAGGTCGCGAATCTCATCACGGCGGAGGCAGGGCTGTGCCTGAAGGACTCCATCTACGAAGCAGGCCGTGTCAGTGACGTGTTGCTCTTCGGTGCAACCGAGGTGCTCAAGGACGACGGCCAGATCTTCAGCTGCGACCTCACGCCGCATGGAAAGAAGCGCCGCGTCTACACGCACCGCTCCCCGCTCCTGGGCGTGATCACCGCCATCACGCCTTTCAACCACCCGATGAACCAAGTGGCGCACAAGGTGGTGCCCAGCATTGCGACCAACAACCGTATGGTGCTCAAGCCGTCCGAGAAAGTGCCTTTCTCTGCCCTCCTGTTCGCCGATATCCTTTATGAGGCGGGTTTGCCGCCCGAAATGCTCAGCGTGATAACGGGCGACCCGCGTGAGATTGCGGACGAATTGATCACCAACCCATTGGTTGACCTGGTGACATTTACGGGTGGCGTGGCCATCGGAAAGTACATTGCCGGCAAGGCCGGTTACCGGCGTGTGGTGCTGGAGCTGGGCGGCAACGACCCCATCATCGTGATGGAGGATGCCGATCTCAACGAGGCCTCCACGCTGGCCGTGCAGGGTTCCTATAAAAATTCAGGCCAGCGCTGCACGGCCATCAAGCGGCTCATGGTGCATGAGGCGGTGGCCGGCGAATTTGTGGAGCAGGTGCTGGCCAAGACCCTGGCCTGGAAATACGGCGACCCGGCCGACAAGGCCAACGACATGGGCACGGTGATTGATGAGCCGGCAGCCATGCTGTTTGAGTCACGTGTGAATGAAGCGGTGGCGCAGGGCGCGAAATTATTGGCGGGCAACCACAGGCGCGGCGCGCTTTACTCCCCCACCTTGATCGATCATGTGTCGCCGCAGATGACGGTAGCGCGCGAGGAGACTTTCGGGCCCGTCTCCCCGGTGATCCGCTTCAAAAACATTGACGAAGCCATCCAGATTTCGAACGGCACGGCCTACGGTCTTTCAAGCGCCGTCTGCACCAATCGCCTGGACTACATCAACCGGTTTGTCAGCGAGCTGCATGTCGGCACCGTCAATGTGCGCGAGGTGCCAGGCTATCGCCTGGAGCTCACGCCCTTCGGCGGCATCAAGGACTCGGGCTTGGGCTATAAAGAGGGCGTGCAGGAAGCGATTAAAAGCTTCACCAATCTAAAAACCTATTCGCTCCCATGGAGCTCATGATTCACCCCCGAAGCGCCTTCGGCGCCTCCCCCTTCCAGGGGGCGCAGCCTGCGGCCCGGCGAAGCCGGTTCCACGGCGGCCGCTGGCTTAAGTAGCCTTCTTCTTCAATGCGTACTGTGTAAGGAATTCACGTGCTGAACTTTGACGACATCGAACAACTCTTCAAAGAGCGCGGCGGCGAGCAATACAGCGGCGAACCCGTGACGCAACTCCAGCACGCGTTACAGACTGCGGCGCTCGGCGAAGCCGAAGGCGCGAGCGATGCGCTGGTGACCGCGGCACTGTTGCATGACCTGGGGCACTTGTTGCACGACCTGGGTGAGACACCGTCGCTGCGTGGTGTGGATGACGTTCACCAGTACCGAGCACTGCCTTTTTTGCGGGGTCTTTTCCCCGACGAGGTGCTGGACGCCATCAAGCTGCATGTGGATGCCAAGCGCTATCTGTGCGCGGCGCGGCGTGGTTACCATTCCAGCCTTTCAGCGGATTCCAAACGCAGCCTGCAGCTGCAGGGCGGCATCTTTTCAGCTGAAGAAGCGGCGCGCTTCATCGCGCAGCCCGGTGCCGGGGATGCGGTGAAGCTGCGCCTCTGGGACGATCTCGCGAAAGATGCGCACAAGGCCACGCCGCCACTGGCGCACTACCTGGCACGGGCCAGGCGC
>NZ_JBFUCA010000035.1:0-15953 GCF_056405475.1 Polaromonas sp. P1_G4 | reverse complement strand
CGACAGGGCCAGCACCTCCAGCCCGTTGGCCTTCTGGGCCCGCCACAAAGCTTCTATATGGGGCGACTGCACCGCACAAAAAGGGCACCAGCTGGCCCACCAGTACACCACAAGCGTCTTTCCGGCCACCTCGACAGGCTTCCAGGCGCTGCCGTCCAGCAGCGTGACGGCCGGCAAAGGCAGGGTGCTGCCGGCCTTGGGCAAGGGGCTTTCCCCGCCTTTGGACCACGCCGGCAGGCCCAGCCCCGCCGCGGTCGGCAAGGCAAGGGCAGCAGCGGTCTGCATCAGGTTTCTGCGGTTGAACACGGGGACTCCTTGGGCGCATCACTACAATAGCGGCTCTCGCGCATGTACGCGCGCGGGTGCGCACGCATGCGCACRCACGCGCACATGCATGAATTAACCATACCAAAAAAATACGTCGTGTCAAAAACCCAGGCTTCCGCAGTCCCCGCATCTCCTTCCAAACCCGCGGCTCCGGCTGCCGACGGGCGCCGCATCCAGACGCGGCGTTCCGGCGTCCACGGCAAGGGTGTGTTCGCAGTGCAGGACCTGGCTGAAGGTGAAACGCTGATCGAATATGTCGGCGAAATCATCAACTGGAAAGAGGCGCTGCGCCGCCACCCGCACGACCCCAAGGACCCCAACCACACGTTCTACTTCCACATCGACGAAGAGCATGTGATCGACGCCAAACACGGCGGCAATTCCTCGCGCTGGATCAACCACAGCTGCAAGCCCAACTGCGAAGCCGACGAAGAGGGCGGCCGCGTCTTCATCAAGGCGCTGCGCAACATCAAGGCCGGCGAAGAGCTGTTTTACGACTACGGCCTGATCATCGACGCGCCTTACACCAAGAAGCTGCTGGCCGAATACCCCTGCTGGTGCGGCGCCAAAAACTGCCGCGGCACCCTGCTGGCGCCCAAGGACGACGAAGGCAAGAAAAAGAACAAGAACAAGGACAAAAAGAAGTCCACAAAAAAAGCCAACAAAAAGGCTGAAGCCAAGGCTGACAAAAAGGCAGCCGATAAAAAGGCCGGCAAGAAACCCAAAAAGAAAAAGAAGGACTGAGCAGGCGCTCAACCCGCTTCACAGGCCATGCCGCCGGCGCAACCGGCTGCAACCTTCTCATGAGCACTCCCCTTACATCCCCCATCCGCTGGCCCGCCGAAGCTCTCTGGGAGGCCCTGGCGCCGTCCTTGCCGGGGTTCACGGTGGAAGTCCTGCCCGAGATTGATTCGAGCAACACCGAGCTGATGCGGCGTTTTCGCGGCAGCCCCGGTGTCCTGCCCCGTCCAGAGCCCCTGCTGCTGGTGGCCGAACAGCAAACCGCCGGGCGCGGCCGGCTGGGCCGCCAGTGGCAAAGCCGCCGCGGCGACAGCCTCACGTTTTCGCTGGGCCTGCCGCTTGCGCCCGCCGACTGGTCCGGCCTCTCCCTGGTGGCCGGCATCAGCGTAGCCGAAAGCCTTGAGCCGTTCGCCGGCAGCGCCTCCGGCCAGGCCGCCAAACCCCGCATCGGCCTGAAATGGCCCAATGACCTCTGGCTGTCCACACCCGAAGGCGACCGCAAGCTGGCCGGCATCCTGGTGGAAACCGCCAGCTGGGAAGGCATCCGTTACGTGGTGGTCGGCATCGGCATCAACATCCGCGCGGTGGAAATCCCCGTTGCGGCTGACGCACCCGCCATGCCCGGCATTCCGCCGGGCGGCTTGCAGACGCTGCTGCCGACGCTGGACGCACCCGCCACCTTGCTGCGCATCGTGCCGCCTCTGGTGCAGGCGATGCAGGCGTTTGAACGCTTTGGCTTTGCGCCTTTCCAGGCGCGTTTTGCGGCGCGCGACGTTCTGGCAGGCCGGGCCGTGCAGCTGTCCGACGGCCAGAACGGCCTGGAAGGCACGGCCCACGGTGTGGGCGAAAACGGCGCGCTGCTGGTGCATACTGCGGCTGGCATGAAACAAATCACCAGCTCCGAAGTCAGCGTACGGCCCGTGGCGGCGCAGCCAGCGAAGGGCGCGGACCCATGCTGAGGCTGCTGGTGCTGGCGCTGGTCCTGGYCAACGCAGGCTACTTCGCCTGGACGCAAGGCCTGCTGGCCGACTACGGTTTTGCACCCGTCGTGCAGGCCGAGCCCCAGCGCCTGGCGCAGCAGATCCGGCCCAAGGCGATGCGCCTTTTGAGCGCCACCGATGCCGGCCAGCTGGAAAGCACCAGCACCACCGCTGCAGCGCCGCCGCCCGCCCCTGAATGCCTGCAGGCCGGCCTTTTCACCCCCGAGCAGACCATCGCCCTGCGCTTCGGACTGGAGGCCAGCCTGCCCATCGGCAGCTGGTCACTCGAGAACAGCTCGGAGCCGGGCCGCTGGATCATCTACATGGGCAAATACACCAACGAGGACGCACTGGCCAAAAAGCGCAGCGAGCTGCGCGGCATGGGCGTGTCGTTTGAGCCCTTGCTCAACTCCTCGCTGGGACCTGGCCTCTCGCTCGGCCACTTCAGCTCCCAGGCCGACGCAGAGCGTGAACTGGCCAAGGTCGCCACGCGCGGCGTACGCACCGCCAAGGTGGTGCAGGAGCAGCCTGAAATACGCGGCCAGCTCCTCAAACTCCCGGCCGTTGATGCGCCGCTCATGGCCAAACTGGAGTTGCTCAAGCCGCAGTTGGCGGGCAAGGCCTTGCGGCCTTGCTAGATAAGACCCCCACGGTCGCTCACTTCGTGTAGCTTCCTGCCCCCCGAGGGGGCCGCAGGCACCGTCCCCTGCAAGGGGAAAAGGGCTACACGCAGTGAGCCCGATAGGGGTGTACCGGTTCACCGCCCCCTTGAGGGGGAACGGGCTACACGCAGTGAGCCCGGACGGGGGTGGGTTTATTCAGACGGCTTTCCAGTGCCGCAGCGGCACGCAGGTCTGCAGGCGCGTCACGGCCTGGTCCATCAGCGCGGGGTGCAGCTCGTGGCCCAGCCTGGCGGCAACGTCCAGGGTGGCGTCGGCGCCGAGTTCCATCAGGTGGTCGAAGTCGCCGCGCGTGCGTGCCAGCGGCACCACGTCGTCGTTTTGCCCGTGCAGCAGATGCAGGGTGGTGAGTGCGGGCGCTTTTGCAGGCCAGATCTGGTAGCCGCCGCCGAAGGCCAGCAGGCGGCCGGCCAGGCCGTCGTGCGCATCGCTCAGCGCCAGCGCCAGGCTCGCACCGGCGCCAAAGCCGGCCAGTGCGGTGTCCGACTGCAGGATCTCAAAGCGCTGCTGCTGCGCACGCACAAAAGCCGCCAGAACCTCCACGCGCGCGGCCAGCGCAGCGGCGTCATCTTTGCCCGCAGCGGTAGCGCCTGCCGCATCGGCATGCGGGCCCGAAAGGCCTTCCGGAATCAGCACCGCCGCCTCGGGAAATGCGCCGCCCAGCAGGTTACCCAGCTCCAGCATGTCGGTGGCCGTGCCTCCCGCGTCGTGCAGCAGCACAAACAGTTGACGGGGGGCGCCGTTCACGGGCAGCAGTTCAATGGTTTCGGTCTCGGACGGGTTCATGGCAGGGCAAGCGTGAGCAGGGTGAAAAAAGGCAATTGAGGCCTTTTCAGCCTCTTTCAACCACTTTAACCAGCCCCGCCTTTTTACGCCGCGTTCCGCCCGTTCTTCCGCGTTATGCCGCTGCGGTTTCCCCGCGTTGCGCGTCTTCCGTGATCAGCGAAGAGTGCAGCCTGACGCCGGCCGCCACACCCCCGGCAGTGGCGAAGGTGATGCTGTGCGGCACGCGCGCCATGTCGCCGGCAGCGTACACGCCATCCACGCTGGTCATGCCCCAGGCATCGACGCGCACGATGGGGCCAAACGGTGAATCGTCAAACGCGCAGCCCAGCGCTTCAGCCAGCGGACTGGCCATGCGCACCTGCGTGCCCACCAGCAAGGCCTTGATCGCCACGCGCCGGCCATCCTGCAACAGCACGCTTTCCAGCGCGGGCGCCGTGCCCTGCAGTTCGGCGACAGGACTGGGCTCGACCCTGACCTTGCGCGCGGCCAGCAGCCCATGCTCTTCGGCCGACACATCGACCACGCCTTGCGTAAACAGGGTCACCTCGCCCCAGTCGGCAAACATCAGCGCCTGGTGTACCGACATCGGGCCCGTGCCCAGCACACCGACGGCGCCACCGCCGATTTCATAGCCATGGCAATAGGGACAGTGCACCACCGTCTTGCCCCAGCGCGCCTCCAGGCCGGGGATGTCGGGCAGCACGTCCGTCACGCCGGTGGCCAGCAACAGGCGGCGCCCGGTGAACCAGCGCATGCCCTCTTCCGCTTCCGCCACAAATCCTGCCTCGCCGGTTTCAATGCGGGTCACACGGCCGCTGAAGATCTTTGCCGTCGGATAGGCCAGCAGCTGCTCCCGGGCCGTCGCCAGGAGTTCGAAGCCCGGCTTGCCGTCGTGCCCCAGCACGCCGTGAGACTCCGGGGCGAAGCGGTTGCGCGGCAGGCCCGCGTCGATCACCAGCACATTTCTTCTGGCGCGAGCCAGCTGCAATGCCGCAGACTGCCCCGCAAAGCTTCCGCCCACAATGATGGCGTCATACAGCATGGGAGGCCTCCGGTGACAGGGCGTGCGCAGCCATCGCGCGGTTGAAATCGGCCGACAGGTCGGCCAGCGTGACTTCCGCCAGGCGTTTCATCAGCAGGGCTTCCGCMTCGCGCAGGCTGCCGGCCAGGGCGCGCTGCACAGACTGTTCAATGACACAGCCGTCCGCATGGGCGCCTTCTTCGGCGCCCGGCGCGCCGGCATCGCCCACAGCCATCTGCACGTCCAGCAGCGTGACGGAAGCCAGCTCCCGCGCCAGCACCCAGCCGCCGCCATGGCCTCGCTCCGACACCACAAAACCGGCATCACGCAGGCTTGCCATGGTGCGCCGCACCACCACCGGGTGCGTGCGCAGGCAGGCCGCCAGCTCGTCCGACGTCATCGGCCCCTGGCGATGGGCCATATGCAGCAGGGCATGCAAAACGGCGGAAAGCCGGCCTCTTAATTTCATGTAACTTATCATGTTGCATGATTCTATGAAGATCTCGTACCGGCGCTGCAAGGCCGCGTCAAACCCCCACGCCTCAAGGGGGCACTGCACCGCGGTGCCCGGCCGTCCGGACGGTTTTGGCCCGGGTCGGCGAGAATCAGCGTTTTTCACGCACCAGAGATCTGGAAAAACACCATGAAAATCGGAAAAAACACCGCCGTTACCCTTAGCTACAAGGTGGCAGACGCCCAGGGCAAGCTGGTCGAGCAAAGCAGCGCCCCCATGGTTTACCTGCACGGCGGCTATGGCAACACCCTGCCCAAGATCGAAGAAGCGCTGGACGGCCAGGAAAAAGGCTTCCAGACCGTGTTGGCGCTGGAGCCGGCGGACGCCTTCGGCCTGCGCGACGAAAGCCTGGTGCGCACCATCCCCCGCACGCAGTTTCCGCCCGGGGTCAAAGTGGGCGGCCAGCTCGAAGGCCGGGGCGACGACGGCCGCGAGCATGTCTTCAACGTCACGAAGATCAAGGGCGACACCGTCCTGCTGGACGGCAACCACCCGCTGGCCGGCAAGGCCCTGCGTTTCACCCTGAAAGTGACTGACGTGCGCGCTGCTTCGGAGGAAGAAATTGCCCACCGCCATGTGCACGGCGAGCATGGACACCACCATTAATCTGCGCAACGTGACCGTTCGGCGATTAAGCCGTTAGCGTTACGTACCGTTACCGCTCTGGGGAGCCCGCTGAACTACAGTGGGATTGAGCCTACATCCCCCGGTGATGCACGACCACAGCCCCGGCGCAGGATGATGGCTAACTTCATGGATTAACTTCAGAGGTACCCATGGTCATCAACGCGTTTCTTKTCGAAGACAAGCCGGACATACGCAAAACACTGGTTGAGGCCATGGAAGAAATCGCACCCCTGCGTTTCGTCGGCCACGCCGATTCCGAGTCCAGTGCCCGCCAGTGGCTGGGTTCCCACCACGATGACTGGGACCTTGCAATCGTCGACCTCTTTCTCGCCGAAGGCTCCGGCTTTGGCGTGCTGAAAGACTGCCAGCAGCGCACGGCCCGCCAGAAGGTCGTGGTGCTGACCAGCCACAACCAGGAAAACATCCTGCACTACTGCCGCGAGCTCGGCGCCGACGAGGTGTTCGACAAATCGCAGGACGTGGAAAAGCTGGTGCTTTATTGCCAGGCCCATGCGGCCAGCCTGGGCGGTACGGCTCCGCTGCTGCCCCAGTAATCCCCACGTTCAAGCGGCAGGCGTTCTGCTCAGGCGCCCGCTAAAACAAGCCCACACACAAAAGCGGCGCCATGCCGCTCTTGTCGCTACCCGGCAGGCCTTGATATGAGCTCTTTCAAGCGGTGCCCATGAGCGTCCGCTGAGCCCGCCCTCCGAAACCGCACCGAAACCACGCTCACCCGCCAGCGTGCGTCTAGGCGCTGCCGCACGCTTCGTCGGCTTCAAAAAGCAAACCCCCGGGAATCGCTGTCTATAGCGACCTATCGCGGCTCCGTTTGATCTGCATCAACAGCGCCCAGGGACCGATGGCTAACCATAGGTGTATCTCGAATGCATCTTATGAAGACCACTCGCGATTCCTTTGAAAGAATCCCCATGACACACACCGCTTCCCACACCAGGGTGGATCTCCGCGAGCTCGCGCCCAGCGAGCGCCATCCGCTGGTCTTCTCGACATTCGGCCAACTCGGCACCGGCCAGGCCATGGAGTTGATCAACGACCACAACCCGAAGCCCCTGCATGCCCGGTTCATGATGGACCTGCCCGGCAGATTCTCCTGGGACTACCTGGAGCAGGGGCCCGACACCTGGCGCGTCGCCATCACCCGGCTTGCACCCGCGCAGGGTAGCAAGCAGTGCTGCGGCGCCTGCGGTGGCGGCTAACTTCCACGCMTTCCCACTCAAGACTTCCCAAGAAAACCCGATGAAAAACAACAACATGCTGTGGCGCTGGCTCGGCTTCGTATTCGTCCTGTCCTTCGGGGCGCTCGGCTACCTCGGCTGGCAGATTTACCTGACCGCACCACCCATCCCCACAGCCGTCGTCAGCACCACAGGCGACGTGCTTTTCACGGGCGAGCAAGTGCAAAGAGGGCAGCGCGCCTGGCTGGCCAGCGGCGGCCAGCAACAAGGCAGCGTCTGGGGCCACGGCGCTTATGTGGCGCCGGACTGGTCTGCCGACTGGCTGCATCGGGAAGCGCTGGCCCTGCAGGCCCTGCGCACGCAGGAGCTTCGCAAGGCGCCCGCCGCGCTCACGGCCTCAGACCGCGGCGCAGTCGCAGCGGCGCTCAAGGAAGAAATGCGCCGCAACACCTATGACGCGGCCAGCGGCGCCGTCACCGTCACACCCGCGCGGGCGCAAGCCATCCGTGAGGTGGCGCGCCACTACGAAGGCCTGTTCGGCCACGACGCCAGCCTGGACGCCTTGCGCGAGCAATACGCCATGATCGAAGGCGCGCTGCCCGACGCGGCCGACCGCCAGGCGCTCGCGGCATTCTTCTTCTGGACTTCCTGGGCCGCCGTCACCGACCGTCCCGGAGAAGAGAACCTCTCATACACCAGCAACTGGCCGCACGAGCCGCTGGTGGGCAACACCATGACCAACTCGGCCGCCATCTGGTCGATGGTCAGCATCGTCCTGTTGCTGGCCTGCATCGCCGCCATGCTGTGGCTGCACGGAAGCCAGCGGCATGGGCCTGAGGCGCAGCCGCCCCAGGCCGACCCTTTGCTGGGCGCCGTTGCCACACCTTCGATGAAGGCCACGCGCAAGTACTTCTTTGCCGTGATCGGCCTGATGCTGCTGCAAATCGGCATGGGCGTGGTCACCGCGCATTACGCAGTTGAGGGGTCATCCTTCTTCGGCCTGCCGCTTGCGCAGGTGCTGCCCTATGTGGTCAGCCGCACGGTGCACACGCAAGTCGGCATCTTCTGGATCGCCACCGCCTGGCTGGCTACGGGCCTTTACATCGCACCGCTGCTGTCGGGCCGTGAACCCAAGCTGCAAAAGCTCGGCGTCGACGTGCTGTTCTGGGCGTTGATCGCCATCGTGGTCGGCTCTACCGCCACCGGCTGGCTGGGCACGCTGCAGCATCGCGGCGTCGACTTCAGCTTCTGGATCGGCAACCAGGGCCTGGAGTTCACCAGCATGGGCCGCGTCTGGCAGCTGCTGCTGTTCGTGGGCCTGCTGTTCTGGGTATTCCTGCTGGGCCGCGCGCTGTGGCCGGCACTGGTCAAACCTTCGGAAACGCGCGGCCTGATCGCCATGGTGTTCCTGTCGGCCACCTGCATTGGCGGCTTCTACGCCTCGTCACTCACCTGGGGCCAGCACACCCACTATTCGATGATCGAGTACTGGCGCTGGTGGCTGGTCCACCTCTGGGTGGAAGGCTTCTTTGAAGTGTTCGCCACCGCCGTCGTCGCGCTGATCTTCACCAAGCTGGGCCTGGTGCGCACCGAAAGCGCCAACCGCGCCATCATCGCCGAGACCATCGTGTTCCTGTTCGGCGGCATCCTGGGCACCCTGCACCACCTGTATTTCACCGGCACGCCGATCTCGGTCATCGCCGTCGGCGCGGTGTTCTCGGCGCTCGAAGTGGTGCCGCTGACACTGATCGGCCTGGAAGCCCTGCAAACTTACCGGCGCTCCAAAGCCATGCCGTGGCTCGCCACCTACCAATGGCCCGTGATGTGTTTTGTGGCAGTCGGTTTCTGGAACACCGTGGGCGCCGGCCTGCTGGGCTTTGCCATCAATCCGCCGGCCTCGCTGTACTACATGCAGGGGCTGAACATGACGGCGGCCCACGGCCATGCCGCGCTGTTCGGTGTCTACGGCATGCTGGGCATCGGCCTCATGCTGTTCTGCCTGCGCGGCCTGTATGCGCGCCACCTGCATGCCGACAACCTGCTCAAGCCCGCCTTCTGGAGCCTGAACATCGGCCTGGCAATGATGGTCTTCCTGTCGCTGCTGCCTGCCGGCATCTACCAGGCCTGGGCCAGCATCACCAAGGGTCTGTGGTACGCCCGCTCGCCCGAGATCATCCACTCCGGCGTGATGGAAACCCTGGTCTGGATGCGCGTGCCCGGCGACATCCTGTTCGCCATCGGTGCGTGCTTCCTGGCCTGGTACGCCGCGCGCCTGCTGCGCCGCCCGGCCGTGCAGCCGGCCGGCATGACCGCGGTGCCCGCAACAGCGGGGCCCTGACCCGGCAAGCCGCCATGAAACTCACGGCTTTCACCGACTACAGCCTGCGTGTGTTGATCTACCTGGCGGCGCAGCCAGAGCGGCGCGCCACCATCGCCGGGATAGCGGATGCGTTTGACGTGTCCGAACACCACCTGACCAAGGTCGTGCACTTCCTCGGCAAGAACGGCTGGCTGGCCAACGTGCGCGGCAAGGGCGGCGGGCTGGCACTGGCGAAAGCGCCGGAGCTGATCGTTGTGGGCGAGGTGGTGCGCGCAACCGAAGGAACGGACGTACCGGCCGAATGCTTTGAAGCGGCGGGCGGCCATTGCGCCATCACCCGCATCTGCCGCCTGCGCGGCGTGCTTGGCGAAGCGGTCGACGCGTTTTACGGCGTGCTCGACCGCTACACGCTGGCAGACCTCGCTCGCAACCGTCAGTCGCTCGCCAGGGTGTTCTTCACCGGCCGCACGGCTGCCGCTTCACCGGCCGGGCGTGCCTCATGAATGCAGCCCCCGCCGGCACCGGCGTTGCCGCAAGCGTGTGCAAGCCACCCTTTCCCTACGACGGGCCCGAGGCGCTGCGCCAGCCCATCATCGACGCGCTGAGGCGGGTGGTCGACCCGGAGGTCGCGATGACCATCGTCGACGTCGGGCTGATCTATGGCGTCACCGTGACCGGAGAAAAATTGCATGTGCTGCTGACAATGACCTCAGCCGCCTGCCCGGTGACCGACCTCATCATCGAAGAAGTGGAAACCGAGCTGGACCGCGCCGTGCCGCCCGAACTCCTGATCGAAGTCGAACTGGTGTGGGACCCTCCCTGGTCTACCGACCAAATGAGCGAGAGCGCCAAGCGCTTCATGGGCTGGTGAAACCCTCACGCCCGCTTCGCCCAACGCTGCACCACAGAGCCGCGCCGCCCTGGGTCAAGGTGGGCGCGCGGCTACTGCTGCCGGCAGTAGTGGTGCTGTCGCTGCTGGCCGGTATCGCAGGTGGCTTGCTGCGCGCAGGCGTGGCCCTGCCCGCCGTGGCCGATGCCGCCTGGCTCGGCCATGCCGCCCTTTCGCATGCCGCACTGATGATCTGCGGCTTCCTGGGCACGGTCATCGGTATTGAACGGGCGGTGGCCGTCAAACTGCGTGCCGCTTTTTTTGCGCCTCTCGCCTCGGGCCTGGGCGGCCTGTGCCTGCTGCTCGGGCAGGCACAGGCAGGCGCCTGGCTGGGCGTAGCCGCAGCGGCTGCTTTTACGGCCGTCAATGCCGTGGTGGTGTGGCGCCAGCGCGCGGCTCACACCTGGCTGCTGCTCGCCGGCGCGGGGGCCTGGCTGGCCGGCAACCTGCTGTTCGCATTCGGTTTCGGCAGCGGCGCGATCCTGCCATGGTGGTTCGCCTTCCTCGTGATGACCATCGCGGCCGAACGCCTGGAAATGACGCGCCTGATGCGCCGCCGACCCGCCGCGCAGTGGTCGCTCCAGGCCGTGCTGCCTGCCATGCTTGTCGGCGCCGCGGCGTCGGCCGTATCACCCGTGTGGGGCGGGCTGCTGTACGGCGCAGCACTGGCCTTGCTGGCAATGTGGCTGGCCATATTCGACATTGCCCGCCGCACGGTGCTGGCCCACGGGCTCAGCCGCTACATGGCGGTGTGCCTACTCAGCGGCTACGGCTGGCTGGCGGTGGCCGGCGCGGCATGGGCCGCCACGGCGCTGGGCTTGCCGTTGCGCGACATGGCGCTTCACGCGCTCGGCCTGGGGTTTATTGTCAGCATGATGATGGGCCACGCGCCGGTGATCCTGCCGGCCATCGCACGCGTGAAGCTGCAGTTCGGCGCTTTCTTCTACGTGCCGCTCGCGGCGCTTCACCTGTCCCTCATCGCGCGGCTCGGCTTCGGCCTGTTCGACCCGCCGCTGCGCGCCACCGGCGCCACCCTCAACGCCGCAGCCATCGCGCTCTTTGCCGCAACCGTCGCTGGCGCCGCTGTCGCATGGCGTATCAACGACGGCGCAACGATCGCCACGCAACCCGGAAAGACCTCGCTATGACACAGTCCATCCCCATCAAAACCCCGCCTGACAGCTCACCTTTTCCGACGGCGGGACCGCAAGGCATCGCGCTCTGGCAAACCGGCTTTCGGCCCTTCTACCTGCTGGCAAGCGTGTTCGCTGCGCTGTCGATTGGCCTGTGGGCGCTGCAGTTCGCCGGCTGGCTGGGCCAGCCCTACCTGCAGGGGCCGATGTGGCATGCGCACGAAATGCTGTTCGGCTTCACGCTGGCTGTGGTGGTGGGCTTCCTGTTCACGGCCGGGCGCAACTGGTCCAACCGCCCCACGCCCACCGGCCTGCCGCTGGCCGCGCTGGCGGCGCTCTGGGTGGCCGGGCGGGTGCTTGTGCTCACGCCCTTCGGCTGGGCTGCGGCGGCGGTCAACGTTGCGTTTCCGCTGGTCGCGGCCGTTGCGCTGGCGGTTCCCTTCATCGCCGCGCGCAATCGCCGCAACTACTTTTTCATCGGCTTGCTGCTGCTGATGGCGGTGGCCGTGCTGGCGGTGCATCTTGCGCAGCTCGGGCTCATGCAGCTGCCAGGCTGGGTCGGCATTCAGGCTGCGCTTGACGTCATGCTCTTCATCATGGCCGTGATGGGTGGCCGCGTGATCCCCATGTTTACCAACAACGGCGTGCCGGGTGCCAACGCCACCCGCCGCCCCTGGCTCGAGAAAGCAGCGCTGGGCTCGGTGCTGGCGCTGCTGCTGGCCGATGCGCTGCAGCTGCAGGGCGCGCCCCTGGCGGCGCTGGCCGGTGTTTGCGCRGCCGCACACCTTGTGCGCTGGGCACTGTGGCAACCGTGGAAGACCATGCACACACCGCTGGTCTGGGTACTGCATGCCGCCTACTTCTGGATTCCGGTGCACCTGGTGCTGCGCGTCCTGGCCGCAGCTGGCTGGGTCACGCCCTCTGCGGCAACCCACGCGTTGACGGTGGGCGCCATCGGCGGGCTCATCATCGGCATGATGACGCGCACCGCGCTCGGCCATACCGGCCGGCCGCTCCAGGCGGGCCGCACCGAAGTCACCTGCTATGTGCTTGTCCTCGCTTCGGCACTGGTGCGCGTGTTCGTGCCGATCATCGCGCCGGCCGAGACGCTGCACGCCGTGCTGGTTTCGGCCGCACTGTGGTCCGCAGGCTTCGCGCTGTATGCCGTGGGCTACTGGCCGGCCCTGACCCGTGCGCGCGCGGACGGGCATCCCGGATAGGTGGCTGGCCGGGTCTGCCTGCCGCCGCGCAGGGCTAAAAACAAACGCCCATAAAAAAGCGGCGCCAATGCGCCGCTGTTCTGGCTGCCCGGCAAGCCGGACATGCTGGCTCAAAAGCTTCAGAAGCCTTTGTTGCCCTTGGTCGCGTCTTTCACGACTTCCTTGGCATCACCATAATTCTTCTGCACAGAGCCTTCCACCTGCTTGGCCAGGCCCTTGGCTTGCTGGTCCTTGCTGCCCACGAGCTTGCCGGCAGCTTCCTGTGCCTTGCCAGCTGCGTCTTTGGCTGCGCCTTTGACTTGATCCTTGTTCATGATGACTCCTGATGAATTCGACGGGAAGGTCCAGGAAACCCTGGCGAGACCCTTGCGAGGCCATCGCGAGGGGTATCCCGGGCCAACGTTCGTCGTGTCACGTCAGCCAGTTACCAAGATACCGGGCTGCCGGGAACGCAGCGTAGGCCAAGCACCCAAACGCATGTCGGTCCCTGTTTTCCTGTACGCCTTCATCACTCAATCAGCCACCGTCACCACATTGCTGGAGAACGTGATCCGGTCCGGCGCGTCCGCCTGTAGCTTGATGGGCGGCACATTGGCGGGCGTGATCGGGTTGGGCGTGGTGCCACTCAGGCCGCGCGGCACAGTGCGCACCACCTGGCTGGCCGGCAGCGGTGCGCCGGTTTTGAGGTGGGCATACATCATGTCCATGGCCTGGATGAAATAGCGGTGCAGCGGCACCAGCCGCTGGCCATAGCCGGGGAACCCCAGGAAGGCATCAAAGTGCTGGGCGTTGGTGACTTCGACGTACGAGAGCTTGCTGCGCGAACCCTCCACCATCTTGTTCAGGCCAAAGTAGGGGCGCGAGGTAAACGCCACCGGCACCAGCGTGTCAGAGCGGCCATGCACGATCAGCGCAGGCTTGCCCTGCAGGTTGGCCGTGCGCAGCACCTGCTGGATGCCTTCGCGCACGCGCAGGGCGTCGGGGGTGTTTCCCGTGGCCAGGTTGCGCAGGCACAGGGCGCCGGCGCTGTTGTAGTCCTGCACGTTGCCGGCAGAGATGGAGGCCGAGTCCAGCATCGGGCCGCCGAGGCTGGCGTTGTTGACGATGTTCACGCCCACCGTGGGCGGTATGCCGTTGCCGGTGCCGAATGACGTGGCCAGCGGGCCCGCCGGCGCAGGCACCGGCAGGTTGGGCGTGGGCGAAGCGGCAGGGGCCGTGGCGGCAAAGCTGTAGCCACAGAGGTTGTCCTGCACGCCGGCACGGCCGTAGGCATTGGCGTAGGTCAGCGCCACCGGCAGGGTGGCAAACGAATAGTGCGACGCCTGCAGGTCGTTGCCCTCGGGCTGCCAGCCTGCCTGCACCAGCGTGGCCATGGCGCTGCCCGCCTGCTCGGCCGTGGTGTTGCCCGCGACCATGCCGTTGGCCTTAAGCGCACTGCAGCGGCTCGCGGCGATGACCGGGTTGATGGTGTTGAAGACATTGGTGGCGGGCGAGGCCAGCGCAGCACAAGGCTGCAGCAGGTTGGCCAGTGTGGTGTAGTCATAAAGCGGCTTGCCGGTGCCGGCCAGCGTGCTGCTGCCGCGCCGCACGCTCAGCCGCGCATCGGGCACCAGCTGCACCTGGGGCTCGCCCACGGCCACGCCGCTGATGAGCCCCTGCGTGTCCTGCTCGGCCGCGGCCAGTGCCGCACCCGCGCCGTTGGACACGCTGGAGGCAATCACGATGGTGTTCGACGGGTTCAGCGTCTTCAGGCGGCCGCCACCGTCGGGCGAAGGCTTGCCATAGCGCTCGTTCAGCACGAAGTAGGCAAACTCAACCGCCTGCAGCGTGTAGCGGCCCCAGTCTTTTTCGGAATTCTGCTGTGAATGCGCATGCTTCACGGCAAAACGGTTGGGCGTGGCCGCGTTGAAGGCTGTGCGCTCAGCCTGTGTCAGGTTGGCGGTGAAGTTGGAGGCCGTGCCGGCCGCCACTGCGTCGGCACGCAGGCCGTTCTGCAGGTTCACCGTGTTGTTCTGCAGGTCGTGCATGCCGCTGCCGGTGCCCTTGTCGGTATAGGCCACGGCGCAGCCGTTTTTCAGGCCCCATTCACCCGACGAACCAATCGCGCCGTAGATACCGCGCGAACCGCTCGAGGTGCCGGTGACGATGCACGGGCTCGCCGGGTTGAAGCTGGCCGGCACCTGCACCATCATCGTGACGTTCTGGCGGCCACTGCCGTCGTCTGAATAGGCGATGTATTCGGTACCGGCGATCTTGCCTTCACTGGCGGTGATATTGCCTTTGGCATCCACGTTGGGGCCGTACAGCGTGCCGTAGCCGCCACCCGCGGAAATGTCGAGGATGGCGCGGTAGTTGTTGTAAATCGCAATCCGGCGCAACTCGGCCGCGCTCGGGTTCAGGGGGTCGACCGGCAGCGGCGCCGTTGCGGCCAGGCCGCTCTTGCCCAGGCCGGCGGTCAGCAAGTCGTCGTTGCCGCCGTCGTACACGCCGGTGGTGATGCCGCCCAGCCAGACCGGTTTGATGTTGGGCTRCACGCCCACACCGCTTGCGCAGCCGCCCAGCGCGGCCATTGCCGCCAGGGCCGTGGTTGTTTTGATCAGGGTGAATTTCATGTCGTCCTCCTCAGGTTATTCGTACAACATCATCATCCCAATAGCGCCCGCGTGGGCGTTGGGCGCTGTGGGATTTGTAAGAGTTCTTTTGTAAGGGTTTTGCCTCAACGCCTTGCTGTGTGTGCCGCCCCGTGGTCGCTATCTTTTTTATAGCTGCTCGCGCCGGTTCTGATTGGGCTGACGGTCAATTTCATGCTCAAAATCGGCTAATTTTTGGCTGTGCAGAGCTTTTTCGGCTGGTTTTCGCCTACTTCGCGTCGCTGTACACCGTGGCGCGCGAAACGCCCATGTGCGCGGCGGCTATCTCCGCGCCGCGGCGAATCTCCAGGTAGCCCGCTTTCCTGAGGTCTTGCACCAGCTGCTTGCGGTCTGCCGGCTTGAGCGAGCGTGAGGTGGTGGCGCGGGCCGCGGCAAATTCGTCAATGCACTGTTGTATGCGGTCGGCATTGGCGGCGTCCAGTGTTTCGGTGACGGCGCTGCTTTCAATGGCGGTGAACTGCGACATCGCCGCCTGGAAGCCGTTGAACAGCGTCAGGTCCACGTTCAGGCAGATCGCCGCCACATACTCGCCTTCTTCATTGCGAATGCCCACCGACGTGCTCTTGACCTTGCGGCCGTCGGCAAACTGGTTGGCGTAGTTGGCGATCACCGCGGGGTAGTCCGGGTCCTGGATGCGCGCCAGGCCCAGCTCGGTGGCGGGCTGGCCCAGGCGGCGGCCGCTCAGGTTGTTTTCAATCGCCAGGATCGCGTTCTTCGGGTGTGTCAGGTCATGCACCACCACTTCGCAAAACGGCGCGAACGTTTTGCCCAGGCCTTCGGCAATGTTCTTCAGCTCGGCGAGCAAATGCTTGTTGCTGGGCGTGTTGCTGGGGTTTTTCATGGTGCGCGGCCTCCGGCGAGTCAGGCG
>NZ_JBFUCA010000034.1:0-15964 GCF_056405475.1 Polaromonas sp. P1_G4 | reverse complement strand
CTCCTTTAGATCGTAAACAGGTTCTTACGTGTTCGGTTGAGGGATGGGCTCGCCCGATTGACTGTAGCGCGTCTGCCGTACGGCGTCACCGAAAAGCCCTGTCCACCGTCAGGGATGGATTTTTTCGCCCCGCTTGAGCATGTCGGCGAACTTCACCAGCCGGCGCTCGCGTGTCTCGGCTTTCTTGGCGGTTTGCAGCCTGAACAAAATGGCGAAGCGGTTGCGTGAGTCCAGTGTTTCGAAGAAGGCCTTGGCTTTGGCGCTCTTCGCGAGCAACGCCGCTAGGTCGTCAGGAACCGCCATCTTGCTCTGCGCGTCATAAGCCGCGTCCCAGCGGCCGTCGGCCTTGGCGCGTTCGACCTCGGCCAGGCCCGCCGGCTGCATGGCGCCGGATTCAATCAGTGCCAGGGCCTTGGCGCAGTTGACCTTGGACCAGGTGCTGCGTGCGCGGCGCGGAGTGAATTTTTGCAAAAAATACTGCGCGTCCATGGAATTCCTCTGGCCGTCTATCCAGCCGTGGCAGAGCGCCGCTTCCAGCGCTTCGGCGTGGGTGATGGAGGCTATGCCTGAATCCTTCCTGGCGATTTGCAGCCAGACACCGGCGCTGCTTGCGTGGTGTTTGGCCAGCCATTGGGTAAAGGCCTGGGTGTCTTTGCAGCGCACGGTGGCAAGCGGGGCGGCGGGAGTCTTGGCAGGCGTTTTGGAAGCGGGTTTGGCGGAGGTGGGCATGACGCATTTTGCGTGACACGCGGGGTTCACGGCAAGCCATGGGGGCGATCGGTGGAGGGCGAGTGCTATTAATTCAGGAGCATTCTGCGCAGATATTTAAAAGGCTTCAGTCACTTTCTGCATAAAAAAACCACCCGGAGGTGGTTTTTCGGAGTCGCGGCTGGCAGTCGCGGCTGACTTCACTGCGTGATGTAGTCCGACACCACTTTCCAGCGCGCGTCCTGCAACATCGACAGGCGCGACTGGTTGTTGCCCAAGCGCTTTTGCGGGCCGAACTTGCCTTCGGAGCTGCCGAAGATGTCGGCCGGGATCACCATGGTGTCCATGGCCTTGATGAAGCTCTCGGTCGTCAGGCTGGCGCCGGCTTTCTGCGATGCACGGATAAAGCTGTCGACCACCGTATAGCCGTAGACCGAGAACACCGTCGGGTCTTCATTGAAGGCGGTCTTGTACTTGTTGGCCCAGAAGCGGATGGGCTGCGAGGCTTCGTCCAGGTAGGGGTTTTGCACCGTCATGGTGGCGTAGAGGCCGTCCATGGCTTTGCCGCCCAGCTTGTGGATCAGATCGGTGTAGGCGGCGCTGGAGCCCAGGAAGACCGGGTTGTAGCCCAGCTTGCGCGCGGTGCCGATGCCGCCAATGGTTTCGCGGATGATGGTGCCCAGCACCACCAGGTCGCATTCAGAGGCCTTGAGCTTGGCGATCTGCGACGAGAAATCGGTCGCGCCGCGCTTGAAGGAGGTCTTCTCGACCATGGTCATGCCGATGGCTTTGAGGCCGTCATCGGCGCCGCGCTGCACTTCGAGGCCAAACTCGTCGTCCTGGTACATCGAGCAGACCTTTTTGGCGTTCTTTTCTTTCACCAGCTTGGGTACGGCCGCCTTCATCTGGTCGTAATAGGTGGCGGCAAACGAGTACTTGAGCTTGTGAAAGGGCTCGTACATCTCGCGCGCGGCCGTCACCGGGAAGAAGTTGATGACATTTTTTTCGAACTGCACCGGCATGGCGGCCAGGTTTTGCGCAGTACCCAGGTGGCCCACCATGGCGAAGATCTTGTCCTGGTTCACCAGCTTTTGCGCCGCCAGCACCGCCTTCTTGGGGTCGTAGCCCGAGTCCTCGACGATCAGCTTGACCTTGCGGCCGTTGATGCCGCCTTGTTCATTCAGCTCGTTGACGCGCAGCGTCATGCCGTTGCGGATTTGCTTGCCGAAGCCCGCGAGCGGGCCCGACAAATCCTGGATGGAGCCCAGCGTGATTTCGGTTTTGCTGACGCCCTGGCTTTGCGCCTGTGCAGTAGCGGCCGACAAGGCGGCTACGCAGGCCAGCGCGGAAAGGACGGCGGTTGATTTCAGTTTCATGGTTTTGTCTCCTGTAAAGGTTCTTGGCTCTTGTTCACCCGGTGCACGGAATCAGTACATGGCCTCTATTTGCGGGGCGTATTTTTGTTCTACGAGTTTGCGCTTGAGCTTCATGGTCGGCGTGAGTTCTTCGTCCTCCGCCGTGAGCTGCGTGTCGAGCAGGAAGAATTTCTTGATCTGCTCGACCCGCGCAAACTTCTTGTTGACCCGGTCGATTTCCGACTGAATCAATTCTTGCACTTCAGTTGCCCGCGTCAAGCTGGCGTAATTACTGAAGGGTATGTCCGCATCCTGGGCGAATTTCTCGACGTTTTCCTGGTCGATCATGATGATGACGGTGAGGTAGGCGCGCTTGTCGCCGATGACCACGGCGTCGGTGATGTAGGGGGAGAACTTGAGTTCGTTTTCCAGCTCGCTGGGCGTCACGTTCTTGCCGCCGGCGGTGATGATGATGTCCTTCATCCGGTCGGTGATACGGAAAAACCCTTGCTCGTCCATCACGCCCACGTCGCCGGTGTGCAGCCAGCCCTGGGCATCCAGCGTCTCGGCGGTTTTTTGTGGCTGGTTCAGGTAGCCCATGAAGACATTGGTGCCCCGCACCAGAATCTCGCCGGTGGCTGCATCCAGCCGCATTTCGTTGTAGCCGGCGGCCGGGCCGATGGAGCCGGGCCTCATGCAGCTGGCCGGCACGCCGCTGGCGGCGCCGCAGGTCTCCGTCATGCCCCAGACCTCCAGCATGGGAACGCCCAGCGCCATGTACCACTTCACCAGGTCGGGCGAAATGGGCGCCGCACCCGTGACGCAAAACCGCGCCTTGTGAATGCCAATGAGCTTGCGCGTGTTGTTGAGCGCCAACCAGCGCGCCAGCGTGAAGCGGGCCTTGAGCGATGCGCTGACCGGCTGGCCGGCCAGCACGGTGTCGGCGATGCGCATGCCCACGCCGATGCTCCAGGCATAGGCGGCCTGTTGCAGCCAGCTGGCTTCCTTCAACGCGATCATCACGCCTGAATAAAACTTTTCCCACACACGCGGCACGGCGGTGAACACTGTGGGCGCGATCTCGCGCACGTTCTCGGGAATGGTTTCGGGGTTCTCGACAAAATTGAGCTTGGCGCCCGCATACATCGCGAAATATTCGCCGCCCATGCGCTCGGCGATATGGCACAGCGGCAAAAAGCACATGCGCTCGTCGTCTTCGTTCTGTGCCACCAGCGTGTTGTAGCCGCGCGCGGTAAACACCAGCCCGCGCTGGCTGTGCATGGCGCCCTTGGGTTTGCCGGTGGTGCCCGAGGTGTAGACCAGGATGGCCAGGTCCTCGGGTCTGCAGGCAGCAGCGCTGTCTTTCACCGCGTTGGGGTGATCCGCCAGGTAACTGCGGCCCAGCGCGCGAAGTTCGGCCAGGCCCATGACGCCCGGGTCATCCAGGTCACGCAGGCCTTCGGTGTCAAACACGATGATCTTGCGCAGCAGCGGTAATTGCGGCCGCACTTCCAGTGCCTTGTCGAGCTGCTCGTCGTCTTCGACAAACAGCACGGTGGTGCGCGAGTCATCGCAGAGGTAGTGCACCTGCGATGCGGCATCGGTAGGGTAGATGCCGCTGCACACACCGCCGCAGCTCAGTACCGCCAGGTCGGCCAGCACCCATTCGATCACGGTGTTGGAAAGGATGGAGGCGCATTCGTCGCGCGCAAAGCCCAGGCTGAGCAGGCCGGCGGCGACTTCGCGTACCGCGTCACCGGTTTGTGTCCACGTCCAGCTGCGCCAGATGCCCAGCTTTTTCTGCCGCATCCAGGTCTTGTGGCTGCGCTGCTCCACCGCGTTCCAGAATACGGCGGGAATGGTTTCGCCCGGCATGACGATGGCATGCTCGGGCTGGATATGGCTAAGGTCCCAAAGGTTGCTCATTCAGTCACCGCCACGTCTTCTTTTTCTTCCAGCGCCGCTCGCCCCGCACACCGTCTTCCTTCATGCCGAGGTAGAACTCCTTGATGTCGTCCTTCTCGCGCAGGCGGGCGCAGGTGTCTTCCATCACGATGCGACCGTTCTCCAGCACATAGCCATAGTCCGACGCGTTGAGCGCCATGTTGGCGTTTTGCTCGACCAACAGGATGGTGGTGCCGCGCTCGCGGTTGATGCGCACCACAATCTCAAAAATTTCCTTGGTGAGTTTGGGCGACAGGCCCAGGCTGGGTTCGTCGAGCAAGATGAGGTCGGGCGAGGCCATGAGCGCGCGCGAGATCGCCAGCATTTGCTGCTGCCCGCCCGACAGCAGCCCGGCGTCTTGCAGGGCGCGCTCTTTCAGGATCGGGAAGTAGCCGTACACCGCCTCCATGTCGAGCGCCACACCGTCGCTGTCTTTGCGGGTGTAGGCGCCCATCAGCAGGTTGTCGCGCACGCTCAGCAAAGGGAATACCTCGCGTCCCTCTGGCACATGCGACAAGCCTTGCTGCACGATATGGGCCGGATCCTGTGCCGTGATGTCCTCGCCCTTGAAGTCGATGGAGCCTTTGCGCGGATCGAGGATGCCCGAGATGGTCTTGAGGATGGTGGATTTGCCTGCACCGTTGGAGCCCAGCACCGTGGCAATTTCGCTGCGGCGCACCTGCAGGCTGATGCCGCGTATGGCCTTGATGGGGCCATACGAACTCTCGACGTTGAGGAGTTTCRGGACGGGTTGGTCACTCACCGGTGGGGGAACCGCGCTCATGCCGTTCTCCTTAAAGACGTGACCTCATCCACCGAACCAAGATAAGCCTCAATCACACCGGGATCGCGCTGTACTTCGCGCGGCGTGCCCATGGCCAGGACTTCGCCCTGGTTCATGGCGAGAACCCGGTCAGACACGCGTGAGACCAGCGACATATCGTGCTCGACCATCAGTACCGTGATGCCCAGCTCGTGCTGGATGTCCTGGATCCAGAAGGCCATGTCGCCGGTTTCCTCCACATTGAGGCCGGAAGAGGGCTCGTCAAGCAGCAGCAACTGCGGCTCGGTGCACAGCGCCCGCGCCAGCTCGACCACCTTGCGCACGCCGTAGGGAAGACCTGCGACCATCGAATCGCGGTGATGTTGCAGGTCGAGGAAGTCAATGACCTGCTCGGCTTTTTCGCGTGCCAGCAGTTCGGCATCTCGCGCCCTGGCGGTAAAAAACAGGTCGTGCAGCAAGCCGGTTTGCCGGTGCGTGTGCCGGCCAATCAACAGGTTGTGCAGCACGGTGGCGTGTTCAAACAGTTCGATGTTCTGGAAGGTGCGCGCAATGCCCAGCGAGGCGATCTTGTGTGGTGGCTGATGGGTGAGCTTTTCGCCGCGGTATTCAATCTCGCCCGTGGTGGGCGTGTAGATGCGGCTGATCAGGTTGAACACCGTGGTCTTGCCGGCGCCGTTGGGGCCGATGAGCGTGAAGACTTCGCCCTGCTTGACGTCAAAGCTCACGTTGTTGACGGCCAGCACGCCGCCGAAGCGCACGCTAAGATTTTTGGCGGAAAGGAGTGTTTTGCTCATTTCAGACGGTCCGACTTCTGGAAAGTTTTTTGCCGTTTGAACAGGCCCTTGCGGTAGAACGGAAAGAGCTGCAAATAGGTGCGAACCTTCAGCCAGCGGCCATACAGCCCCATCGGCTCAAACAGCACAAAGGCAATCAGCACAATGCCGTAGACCGCCGCCTGCAGGCCGGGCGCCTGGCCTATAGTGGCGGGCAAATAGTCTTTGGTGAGGCCGATCACCTGCGGCATGGAGATCAAAAAGATGGCGCCCAGAAAAGCACCGTGTACCGACCCCACGCCGCCGATCACGATCATCAGCAACAGGTCGATGGACTGCAGGATGTTGAACTGGTCGGGCGAGATGAACTGCAGCTTGTGCGCATAGAGCGCGCCGGCCACGCCGGCCAGCGCGGCCGACAGCGCAAACGACAGCGTCTTGTAGCGCGCCAGATGGATGCCCATGCTCTGCGCGGAAATCTCTGAGTCGCGAATCGCCACAAAAGCCCGGCCCGTGGGCGAGCGCAGGAGGTTGAGGATGCCCAGTGTGGCGGCAACGGTGATGACGAGGCAGAGGAAATAAAACGACTCGCCGCTGGCCAGCTTCCAGCCGAACATGTCGGGCACCTTGATGTGGATGCCGGCATTGCCGCCGGTGACGCTTTCCCAGCGTGCAAACACTTCTTCAACAATGAAACCAAAAGACAGCGTGGCCATACCGAGGTAAATGCCCTTCACGCGCAGCGCGGGCAGGCCCACGACCAGGCCTACCGCGGCCGACAAGCCGGCGGCGCAAACCAGTGCGATGGGAAAGGGCAGGCCTGCATTGGTCATCACCGCCTGCGTGTAAGCGCCGACGCCCAGAAAGGCCGCGTGCCCCAAAGAGAAGAGGCCGGTGAAACCCGCCAGCAACATCAGGCCCAGCCCGGCGATGGCGTAGATCATCACGAAGGTGAGTTGTGCGAGCCAGTACTCGGGAAACAGCCAGGGCGCGGCGAGCAACAACAGCATCAGCGCGCCATACCAGAACACATGGCCGGTGTGCTTCGCAAGCTTGATGTCTTGCCCGTAATCGGTTTTGAAAATAAAACGCATGACGGGTCAGACCTTTTTTCTCAGCTTTTCGCCGAACAGGCCGCTGGGCTTGACCATCAGCATGATGAGCACCACCACATAGGCAGCAATGTCCTTGAAGCCGTCGGGCAGATAAAAGCCCGAGAACGATTCGACCAGGCCGATGACAAGGCCGCCCACAATTGCGCCTGGCAGGCTGCCGAAACCGCCTACCACCGCGGCCGGGAAAGCCTTGAGCCCGATAAAACCCATGTTGGCGTGCACAAAGGTGATGGGTGCGAGCAAGAGGCCGGCAATCGCGGCGACGGCCGAGGCCAGCGCCCACACGAGGCCGTTAAGGCGTTTCACGGGGATGCCCATGTAGTACGCGGCCAGCTGGTTTTGCGACGACGCCTGCATGGCGATGCCCAGCTTGCTGTACTTGAACATCGCAAACAAGACGAGGCACAGCGCTGCGGTAGTGACGATGATGGCAACCTGCTCGACATTGATGACCAGCGCGCCCAGGCTCCATATCTGGTCTTTGTAGGGCACGGGCAGCACATAGGTTTCGGTGCCTATGCCGGGGATCATGGTGATGAGGCCGCGCGCCGTGTAGCCGACACCTATGGTCAGCATCACGATGGAAAACGCGGGCTGGCCGAGGATGGGGCGTATCACGAGGCGCTCCAGCACCATGCCGAAGAGCGCCATGCCCGCAATCGCGCTGATCACCGCCAACCAGAAGGGAAACCCCAGCAAGGTCATGCAGGCCAGGCCTCCGAAAGCGCCCAGCATCATCAGTTCGCCCTGCGCGAAGCTGACCGTCTCGGTGGCCTTGTAAATCAGTACAAAGCCCAGCGCGATAAGGCCGTAGATACAGCCCTGGGCGACGCCGCTGATGAGCAACTGCAGGAATTGCACGAAGCAGTCTCCCCTTTGATGAACTTTGGTTATAGCTGTCGCTTAAAGGTCTGTCGCTAGGGGTTGTTCCGAATACGTGTCGCATACGCGATCAAGCGTAATCCCTTACATGAGAGGAAATGTTCGTATAGGCGCAGGCTTGGGTTTCTACGGTGACGCATGGGAGCCTGTGGCCGCGAGCATCGAGCGCGGTGGTGTGCACTACATCGCGAGTGACCACCTCGCCGAGCTGACGCTGGCCATCCTGCAAAAAGACCGGCAGCGCGACCCTGCACTGGGCTATGCACGGGATGTGGTCCCCATGCTGATGAAGCTGTGGCCGCTGATGCAGGCGCGCAGCGTAAAGTTCATCTGCAACGCGGGTGGGCTCAATCCTGCGGGCGCGGCTGCTGCATTGCGTGCAGCCTTTGCGGCCAAAGGCTGGAAGGCGCGCATCGCGGTGGTCACGGGTGATGAAGTCCTGCCGCAGCTGGGGGCGATCGCACCGCCGCACATGTTCAACGGCCAGGGCTTTGAGTCCGTGCGCGAGCGCATGGTGTTTGCCAATGCCTATCTGGGCGCGCGGCCCATCGTGTCGGCGTTGCAGCAAAGCGCCGATATTGTGGTGACAGGGCGCGTCGCCGATGCGGCGCTGTTCCTGGCGCCGCTTGTGCATGAATTCAACTGGAAGCTGGAGGACGCAGAGGCGCAAGTGGATCTCGACCGGCTGGCGCAGGGTCTCGCGGTGGGGCACTTGCTCGAATGCTCGGGCCAGGGCAGCGGCGGCAACTTTGGCAGCCAGCAGGCGTGGAAGGCCATTCCCGATCTCGCCCATATCGGCTATCCCATCGCCGAGGTCAGTGAAGACGGCACGGCGCTGATCACCAAGGCACCGGACACGGGCGGCCGCATCAATTTCGATACGGTGCGCCAGCAGCTGCTGTATGAGGTGCATGACCCGGGACACTATGCCTCGCCCGATGTGGTGATGGATTTATCGGTGGTGCGGCTGGAAGACCTGGGCAACGATGCCGTGCGCATGACGGGCGTGCGCGGCCACACGCGGCCCGCGCAGCTCAAGGTGGTGGGCGGGTTTCGCGACGGCTACAAGGCCGAGGTCACCTGGGGCTTTAGCTGGCCTGATGCCTACGACAAGGCAGTGGCAGCCGTGGAGATGGTGAAAGTCCAGCTGAGGGACAAGCGCCTGGCACATGACGAACTCTTTGTCGAATTCCCGGGGCTCAACTCGGCACATGGCCCACTGGCGCCACTGCCTGCGCCTGCAGTGCTGGCGGAGCTCAACGAGGTCTGGGTTCGTATGGCGATCAGGACGCAGGACAAAGCGGTTGCTGAAGGTTTTGGCCGGCTCTTTCCGTGGATGGCTTTGAGCGGGCCGGCCTATACCTGCGGCTTTCACGGCCTGAACAACAGTAGCGAGTTGTTGGGCATCTGGCCTGCGCTGATTGACCGGCAAGCGGTTGAGGCGGCGGTGCGTGTGGAGGTGTTGCAGTCATGAGGGTGCAATTGGTGAAGCTCGCGCATGCGCGCAGCGGCGACAAGGCCGACTGGGTGGACTTTGGCCTCTTTGCCTGGAACGAAACGGGTTACCGGCTCATCGAGCGCGAGGTGACGGCCGAACGCGTGCAGGCGCACTTTGCGCCCTGGCTGCCGGGCGCGGTGCAATGCTGGCGCTTGCCCAATATCCTGGCCCTCAAGCTGGTATTGCAAGGCGCGCTGCAAGGCGGCGGCGCGCGCAACCTGCGCCTGGACAGCCTGGGCAAGGCCATGGCGGCAGCGCTGCTGCGCATGGAGATCGAAGTCAGCGAGACGGAGCTGGAAGAAGCCCAGGCTGCCCCTCGCGTGGGCTGGTGGGGTGCCTGACGGGGATTGCGGGAAAATTTAAGCAAAAAAGGCCTGTAGGCCTTTTGTATCTGGCGCAAGCAGCTATCAAATAAATAGCATCCGGGTGGCAGGTGAAGGCACCTGGAACCCGGGCGTCAGGCTTTGGGAATCTTGCGGGGCTTGCCGAAATCGTCAATGGCCACGTAAGTCAGGCTGGCTTCGGTGACCTTGATGTAGCGGCCCTGGGCGCGAAAGCGCTCGGCATAGACCTCAACCTGGACCGTGATGGACGTGGTGCCGATACGGGTCACGCAGGAGAAAAACGACAGGATGTCGCCGACCCGCACGGGCTGCTTGAAAATGAACTGGTTGACGGCCACGGTCGCCATGCGCCCGTCCACGTGGCGGGCCGGTACCACCGAGCCGGCCAGGTCGACCTGCGCCATGACCCAGCCGCCGAAGATGTCGCCGTTGGCATTGCAGTCGGCCGGCATGGGAATGACCTTGAGCACCAGTTCCTTGTCGGTGGGCAACTGGACGTTCAGGGCGTCCTCGGCGTGAATGTCCGTATGGGTGCTTGATTCGGTAGACATAGGCACAATCTGAAAAAGTTATTACAACAACCTACACGATTGTCCCTCATGCGCTCCCGAGCTTCCGCTGTTGATTCTTCCCTGGCTGTGCCTGCCGCCGCGTCAGCGCCGGGCGCCGGCAAGGCGCTCGCGTTCCAGCGCTCGGACCTTGGCACCCTCAAACGCCTTTTCCCTTACCTGTGGGATTACAAATGGCGCGTGCTGGCGGCCCTGAGCTTCATGGTGGGCGCCAAGATGGCCAACGTGGGCGTGCCGCTCTTGCTGAAGAACCTGGTCGACGCCATGAACTTCAAGCCGGGCGACGCACAGGCGGTGCTGGTGGTGCCGGTGGCGCTGCTGCTGGCCTACGGCTTGCTGCGCCTGTCGACGACGCTTTTTACCGAACTGCGCGAACTGGTGTTTGCCAAAGCCACTGAAGGCGCGGCGCGGCGGATTTCGCTGGAAGTGTTCAGGCACCTGCATGCGCTCAGCCTGCGCTTTCACCTGGAGCGGCAAACCGGCGGCATGACGCGCGACATCGAGCGCGGCACGCGCGGCGTGCATTCGCTGATCTCGTACTCGCTCTACAGCATCATCCCGACGCTGATTGAAGTGACGCTGGTGCTGACGCTGCTGGCCGTCAAGTTCGACGTCTGGTTTGCCGGCATCACGGGCATCGCGCTCGTGTTCTACATTTTCTTCACTGTCACGGTGACAGAGTGGCGCACACAGTTTCGCAAGGCCATGAATGAGCTCGATTCGTCGGCCCACAGCCGCGCCATCGATTCGCTGCTGAACTACGAAACCGTCAAGTACTTCAACAACGAAGAGTTTGAAGCCGCACGCTACGACGAAAACCTGCAGCGCTACCGGCGTGCCGCCATCAAGAGCCAGAACACGCTGAGCCTGCTCAACACCGGGCAGCAGCTCATCATCGCCATCGGGCTGGTGGCCATGCTCTGGCGCGCGACCCAGGGGGTGGTGGACGGTCGCATGACCCTGGGCGACCTGGTGATGGTCAATGCCTTCATGATCCAGCTCTACATTCCGCTGGGTTTCCTGGGTGTGATTTACCGCGAGATCAAGCAAAGCCTGACCGACCTGGACAAGATGTTTGTGCTGATGGAGCGCGAGCGTGAAATCGCCGACGTGCCGGGCGCCCAGCCCATCGTCATAGACGGCACCCCGGCCGTGCGTTTTGAGAATGTGAACTTCGCCTACGACCCGGCGCGGCCCATCCTGCACAACGTGAGCTTTGAAATTCCGCCGGGCAAGACCGTCGCGGTGGTGGGCTCTTCGGGCGCCGGCAAGTCCACGCTGGCKCGCCTGCTCTACCGCTTTTACGATGTCCAGCAGGGCCGCATCACCATTGCCGGGCAGGACATCAAGCAGGTCACGCAGTCCAGCGTGCGCCAGTCCATCGGCATTGTGCCGCAGGACACCGTGCTGTTCAACGACACGGTGGAATACAACATCGCCTACGGCAAGCCGGGCGCCAGCCATGCCGAGGTCGAAGAAGCCGCGCGCGCGGCCCGCATCCATGGTTTTATTGCCTCGACGCCGCTGGGCTACCAGACCATGGTGGGTGAGCGCGGCCTGAAGCTGTCGGGCGGTGAAAAGCAGCGCGTGGCCATTGCCCGCACGCTGCTGAAAAACCCGCCGGTGGTGATTTTTGACGAAGCCACTTCGGCGCTGGATTCGGCCAACGAGCGCGCCATCCAGGCCGAGCTGCGCACCGCCGCGCAAAACAAGACCACGCTGGTGATTGCGCACCGGCTGTCTACCGTGGTGGACGCGCATGAGATCCTGGTGATGGACGCTGGGCGCATTGTGGAGCGCGGCACGCACGCGCAGCTGTTGGCGCTGGAAGGCGCGTATGCGCGGATGTGGGCGTTGCAGCAGAGTTCGGCAGAGGCGTAGGGATTGCGTGCCAAATCGCGCTCCAGCCCTTTATTGGTGAGCGCAAGCAGCTACTAAATAGATAGCAACGGGCGAACGGCTGCCGGCGGGAACGGATCAGCAGCATCATCCCGCGCGTCTTGCGACTCCCCGGCTATGGAATCCCCGTAGGTCAAACTTCTACACAGGCTCGCATAATTGGCCCATGGAAACCAAATGGCTGGAAGATTTTGTGAGCCTGGCTGAAACCCGCAGTTTCAGCCGCTCCGCCCAATTGCGTCATGTCACCCAGCCCGCGTTTTCACGGCGTATCCAGGCGCTGGAAGCCTGGGCCGGTACCGACCTGGTGGACCGCAGCTCCTATCCCACGCGGCTGACGCCGGCCGGAGAAACCCTGTACAGCCAGTCGCTGGAGATGCTGCAGGGCTTGCAGTCGACCCGCGCCATGCTGCGCGGCCACACCTCGGCCGGGCAGGATGTCATCGAGTTTGCGGTGCCGCACACATTGGCTTTCACCTTCTTTCCCGCCTGGGTCAGCAGCCTGCGCGAGAAGTTCGGCCCCATCAAGAGCCGGCTGATTGCCCTGAACGTGCACGATGCGGTACTGCGCCTTGTCGAGGGCAGTTGCGACCTGCTGATCGCCTATCACCACGACTCCCAGCCCTTCCAGCTGGATCCGGACCGCTATGAAATGGTGTCGCTGGGCCAGGAAGTGCTGGCACCTTTTGTCAGGGCCAATTCCGCGGGCGAGCCCGAGTTCAGCCTGCCGGGCCGCGCCGGCCAGCCCTTGCCTTATCTGGGCTATGCGCCGGGCGCCTACCTGGGCCGCATGGTCGACATGATCCTCAAGCAGTCCAGCACGGCCATCCACCTGGACCGGGTGTACGAAACCGACATGGCCGAGGGCCTCAAGGCCATGGCCCTGGAAGGCCACGGCATCGCGTTTTTGCCGCTCAGCGCCGTCAAGAAGGAATTACGGGCCAAAAAACTGGTCAGCGCTGGTGGCAACCTGGAAATGACCATGGACGTGCGCGTGTACCGTGAGCGGCCCACCTCCAAGGAGTCTGCCAAAACCCACGCCCAGGCCTTGTGGACTTACCTGCAGGCACAAACCGGCGGCAAGGAAAAGGTGGGTGGCCGTAGCGCGGGGACACAGGCATCGCGCTAGCCGACCGGCCTTTGCCGAAGCGGGCTGGTGGCCTTGGGGGCAAATGCTGGCATCAGACTGACGACTAGTAGTAACCCTAGGTGGTTATAAGAAAAATGCATGGAAGATCGTCGAAACAGCATTGGTGTTTTGACACCTCCAAATTTACAGTTCGTGACGTTCAAATTTTGGTGCTTGCCCGTGCTTGTTGATTCATTTGCTGTCTGCGTTGCCTTCCTTACCGCCCTTTGTGCGGCATCGGTCTGCGCCAGGCACCGCGCCATTCGGGTGATCGCCCAGCCTGTACGGCCGCGTGTGCAGGCGGCCTGACGGTCTGCTGGCACAAAGACTGCTTACATCTGCCGTATAGTTCCGGACTTTTAATGCGCGCACCATTTTGGAAAACCCCAGAAATTGCTGTCAATGCTGCGGGTTTGCAAAACCATCAACCCTTTCACGCCGTCCGCGTTCCTCCATTTTTAGAGGCCGGGTAAACCTAGGCATGTCCCGGGAACCAACTCTCTAGAATAGTTCGCTAATCGTTTCATTCATTACAGGAGATTCCATGAAACTCAAGCTAGTCGCTCTGTCTGTTGCATTGCTCGCCACCGGCGGTGCGTTTGCCGACACCCTTTCCAAAGTCAAGGCTTCAGGCGTTGTGACCATGGGCGTGCGTGACTCCTCCGGTGCACTGTCCTATACCCTCGGTGACGGCAAATACACCGGCTACCACGTCGAAATCTGCCAGCGCATCCTGGCCGGCCTCGAAAAAGCCGCCGAGCGCAAGCTGGAAGTCAAATACCAGCCCGTGACCTCGCAAAACCGCATTCCCCTCGTGCAAAACGGCACAGTCGACATCGAGTGCGGCTCCACCACCAACAACGCGACCCGTCAAAAAGACGTGGCCTTCGTCGTGACCACCTTCGTCGAAGAAGTCCGCATCGCGGTGAAAGCCACCTCCGGCATCACCTCCGTTGCCCAGCTCAGCGGCAAGACCGTGGCCACCACCACGGGTACCACTTCCGTGCAGACGCTGCGCAAGAACAAGCGCGCCACCGGCGTCGAGTTCAAGGAAATCTTCGGCAAGGACCACTCCGACAGCTTCCTGCTGCTCGAATCGGGCCGCGCCGATGCGTTCGTCATGGACGGTTCCATCCTGGCCGGCAACATCGCCACCGCCAAGAAGCCTTCGGACTTCAAGATCGTTGGTGAAGTGTTGAGCGTCGAGCCCATCGCCATCATGATCCGCAAGGATGACCCGCTGCTCAAGCGCCTGGCCGACGACACGGTCAAGGGCATGATCAAGTCGGGCGAGATGAACAAGCTGTGGACCAAATGGTTCCTGTCGCCGATTCCTCCGAAGAACACCAAGGTGGGCCTGGCACTGAGCGCCAGCACCAAGGCAGCCTGGGACAATCCGAACGACAAGCCCATGGAAGAGTACGCCCAGAAGTAATTCGGGTCAGGTAAATTGAAGAACCCCGCCTGACATCATGCTCTGGCGGGGTTTCTCGTTTACCGTGGCATGGAAAAACAACACAACAACCCTTTGCTGGAGCCGTGATGACTTGGGATTGGCAGGTATTTCTAAATGACGACGGTAGTGGCCGAACCTACTTGCAATGGATGTTTGACGCATGGGGCTGGACGCTGTCCGTCGCCGGTGCATCCTGGGTGATCGCCATGCTGTTTGGCGCACTGGTCGGCACGCTGCGCACCTTGCCCAACAGCCCGTGGCTTGTCCGCTTTGCCAATGCCTGGGTCGAGCTGTTTCGCAACGTTCCCTTGCTGGTCCAGATTTTCATCTGGTACTTTGTGGTTCCCAAAATTTTCCCCGCCATGAAGGAGCTGCCCAGCTTCATCCTGGTGGTGTTCGCTCTCGGATTTTTCACCTCGGCGCGTATTGCCGAGCAGGTCAGGGCCGGCGTGCAGGCCTTGCCGCGCGGCCAGCGCTATGCCGGCATGGCCATGGGCTTTACCACCGTGCAGACGTACCGCTACGTGATCCTGCCCATGGCCTTTCGCATCATCATTCCGCCGCTCACCAGCGAGTCGATGAACCTCTTGAAAAATTCCTCCGTGGCTTTCGCGGTGTCGATCGCCGAGCTCACCATGTTCGCCATGCAGGCGCAGGAAGAAACTTCGCGCGGCATTGAGATCTACCTGGCGGTGACGGCCCTTTATGCAATCTCTGCCTTCGCGGTCAATCGGGTCATGGCCTTTGTTGAAAAGAAGGTCCAGATCCCCGGCTTCGTTGTAGCCGGCTCAACGGGCGGAGGGCACTGACATGCTTGGACTCGACATGAGCTTCCTGAACTGGGAGATGATTTCCCAGTTCGTCGTCAAGGGTTTTATTTTCAGCATCGAGCTGACCGTCATCGCCACCATAGGCGGCATTATTTTCGGCACCGTGCTTGCGCTGATGCGTCTGTCGGGCAAAAAATTCCTGACGGTTCCCGCGACCATCTACGTCAACGGCATGCGTTCCGTTCCGCTGGTCATGGTGATCCTGTGGTTCTTCCTGCTGGTACCTGCGTCGTTCTACACGACCTTCGGCGCCTGGGGGGCCAACTACCGCGCCGAGATTTCGGCCATCATCACCTTCGTGGCCTTTGAGGCTGCGTACTTCAGCGAAATCATGCGTGCGGGCATCCAGTCCATCTCGCGTGGGCAGGTCAATGCGGGCCGTGCCCTGGGCATGACCTATTCGCAGAACATGAAGCTGATCATCCTGCCGCAGGCTTTCCGCAACATGGTGCCCATCCTGCTGACCCAGACCATCATCCTGTTCCAGGATACTTCGCTGGTTTACGCCATCGGCGCCTACGACCTGCTCAAGGGCTTCAGCACCGCCGGCAAGATCTTCGGCCGTCCTGAAGAGGCCTACCTGCTGGCCGCCGTGGTTTATTTCGTGATCTGCTTCGGGCTGTCCTTCATGGTCAAACGCCTGAACAGCAGAATCGCCATCATTCGCTGAGATCGCTG
>NZ_JBFUCA010000033.1:0-15972 GCF_056405475.1 Polaromonas sp. P1_G4 | reverse complement strand
CAGTACGAATACCAGCTAACCGCAGACGTGCAGAACCGCCAAAACTGCGAGATCTACAGCATTGAGGAGCTGGTTTCCATTAGCGCCGACGGCAGCCAACGCAAGCTGGTGCCGTACTTCGAACTTGGGAACGCGAAGACGCGCGGCACCGATGACTATTTTTATGTCATGCGGCGCGAGGAAAACCAGCTTGGCGGCATTGCCGGTACCGAGGTGTTCATATCTTTTCTTGATGTCCGGCAGCAGATGGCACTGCCGCCGGCAGAAGTTGTTGGCGGGCGGGCGCTTTGCACCAATCGCAAGCTGGCAGAACAACTGCTGGTCAAGCAACCTCTGCAGCTCGAAGGGGCGGGGCCGATCACGGTACTCGAAGTGATAAGCCGGCCCTCGCGTCACATCACCCCCGCGCTGATTGGGCGGCGTCCCTGGTCGCTGGTTTCCCAGCTCGGCATGAGCCACTTGTCGATGGCAGAGGGGCCGCAGGCGCTCGCTGCATTCAAAAGCATGCTGCGCGACCACATCGACCCTCTGCAGACACAGGCTTTCCGCAGCATTGAAGGAATTCAGGCGCTGCAATGTCGGCCCGGCATGCGCTACACGATACGCGATGGAGTGCGGGGCTATGTGCAATGCCTCTATATCACCCTTACGCTGAATCGAAAACAGTTCGAGTCGACCAGCATGCTGCTATTTGCGTCGGTGCTGCGCTATTTTCTTGCGCTCTACTCGACAGTCAACAACATGGTCTGCGTAAGCCTGGAAACCACTGACGAGAAAGGAGTACTCAAAAGATGGCCGCCAATGGTTGGGGCCCAGATCGTTCTTTGAGCCGCCGGCTCGAGCAGCGTTTTGGGGAGTTCAATTTCCTGCAGATGATCCGTCTGTGGCTGCGCCAGCCGGATGATCGTGCCGGCGGGTCGGGCCAGACCGTGCGTTTCGAGGCTGATCTTGATGCGGGCTTTCCCGCGCGCGCGGCGAGCGCCGTGCGCGTGCAGGCCATTGCATCCGGGTCGTCTGCGGTTCCGGCGTTGATCGAAGCTGAAGGCGATCTGCATGACCGGCCCCAAATGCTGGCAATCATCACCCCGGACTTCTGTGTTGGCAGTGCACTCGGTCCCTTGCCCGAACCTTTTCTCGAGTGGATGCGCGAGCTGGATCGTGCAGGAAAATCCGCGACGCGCGCATTTCTCGACATTTTCAATAACCGGCTAAATCTGCTGCGTTATGAAACTCGCGCCGGCTTTGAGCCTGGGCTGAACAACGAGCGGCCTGAGCGCAGCCAGCTTGCCGAATACCTTGGCGCGCTGATGGGGGTGGACAACGCCGAGCAGGCCGGGCAAATCCCGATGCCCCAGCGCCAGTGGCTCGGCATCGGGGATTTGCTGGCAAACGGCCGGCGGTCGGCAGCCGGGCTGGTTCAGGTGATCTCGGCGCAGCTTGGATTTCCAGTCAGGTTGCAGCCACTGGTGGGCGCATGGCGTGCAATCGATCCGGACGATCAGCACCGCCTGGGCCGCAGTGGTCACCGGCTTGGCGTTGACATGCTGCTTGGTCGCAGCACTTGGGATCAGCAGTCGCGCATCCGGCTGACCGCAGGCCCTGTCGCTTACTCCCAACTGGAGGCACTGCTGCCGCCGCTGAAAAAAGACACAGAACCAAAGCGTTCGCTGCGTCAATGGCAACGCCTGCAACGCCAGGTCGATATAGGCAGTGAAGCACCTGCCGTGCACAGCTCGTATGAGGAACTGCAAGGCTTGCTACGGTTGATGCTTGACCGTCGCCACGATGCCGAGATCGAACTTTCGGTGCTTGCAGCAGAGGTGCCGCTGGCGCGGCTGGTATCGACTCAGGCCTCCGGTTTCTCCGGTATGCGTCTGGGCTTTAACGCATGGCTGAAGTCGCGGCCGACGGATGGCACCGCTGGCGTTTCGGGTGTTTGTGTTGCGCGCTTTCTGGTCCCCGCCTATGAGTCGGGAGCCATGACATGAACGACCGCGTAACTGGCATGACGACCCCGCTGGCTCTGCTGTCGCCGGCGCCGGTCGTCTACCTGCATGTCGCGCTGTTCCTGGAAACGGGCGTCATCCTGGGTGACGGTAGCTTTCGGCTGGTCAGTTTTAAAGGGCAGGAAAGCATTTCTGATCATTTTGAGTACGAACTGGAGTTGCACGGAAACTCGGACCCCGAGAGCGGCCTTGAGCTGGCCTTTGATGACCTGCTCGGGCGACCGGTCACTGTGGGGGTTCACTACCCTGTGTTGGATGGCCAGCAGCAGCCGACGCGCGAGGAAGCCAACGAGTGGTTTGACCAGGCCGTACACGGCCAGGACGAAGGCGTGCGGTTGACCCTGTTCAATGGCATCGTCGCATCCTTCTCAATGGAGCAGCCAGGCGTCTATCGCGCGACCATGCGGCCGGCACTTTGGAAGCTTACGCTCACGAACAACTACTGCATCCATCGCCAGCTGAATGTGCGTGATGCTATTGCGGGCGTCCTGCGCAAGCACAACATTGACTTTTCGGTCGCGGCGCTGGTTGGCTCAGGCAATCTGGCAGTCGCGAGGCAGYAGGACTGGCTGCAGGCCGGCGAAACCGACTATGAGTTCGTGCGGCGGCTCATGTCGAAAGCGCACATCTACTATTTCTACGTGACCACCGGCACCAGTCACACAGCGGTTTTCGCCAACCGGCCTGTTTACCCGGAAGCCCTGCCCGATGGCAGGCCGCTACGCTACTGCGGCACCCAGGAAGACGCTCTCGGCCTGGCTCAGCCTGACATGATCAGCGACTATAGCTTTCAGCAGAGCCTGGCCAGCAGCGCGGTGAACTCGGTATTCACACGCGAAGAGGCGGCTTGGGAGTCGGATGCGGTGGCTGGGTTTCAGAGCTTTCATGCTCAGACCAAGCCAGCGCCTGGTACCTTGCCATTCAACCAATACCAGATCTATCAATACGGCTGCAGCGACGTTGAGGTCGATCACTATGCCCATGCAACGCAGGACACCCTGGATACGGGTAGCCGGCAATTCAGTGGTTCGAGTTATTGCCCCTACCTGCATTGCGGGCACCGCTTCTCGGTGACGCAGGAAGTGCGCTCAGGACAATGGCCATTGCAGGTCAGACCTCAGCTGGAGGGCAGGAGCTTTGTCGCAACACAGGTTCAGCATGAGGCAACACTCGACGGCAGCTACAGCAACAAGTTCCAGGCGACAGACGCCCAGGGGCTGGTCACGCCGTTCTCCATCCAGGAGACCCAGCAGGGCAGTGTGCTCGCCAGTGTCGTCTCGGGTGGAAACCAGGGTGTTGCGCCGGTGGGTTGGCGCTATATGCAGAAGGATAACTTTGACCCGGAGACCAGCCGCATTGTCGACAGCGAGGGAATTTCTCCGGTGCTTGAGGCGCAGGGAGTCTATGTGCGGTTCTCGACAGGCCAGGACATCTTTTCACCGGACGGCGCCGACCCGGCGGAGCCGGTCTGGGTCAAGCTGGCGCCACACATGCAGACCGTGCCGGAGATCGGTACGACCGTCATCATCACGCGGGCGCAGGATCAGTCCGAGCTGCCTGAAATCCAGAGCATCATCCAGGCTAATGGCACCAAGGTCATCATGCCATCAGGCTGGACGGCCAATACCAACGTTGGCAGCAGCTATTCGACGGCCTATGGCGACGGCAAGAGCATCCGTTTCGGCTTGCACTCCGATGCTGACCTGGACAACGCGGTTGCCATCGTCAGCCAGCAATACGACAGCGGAAAGTTCCGCGAATCGTCGTATTCGCAGGGGGCCAGCTATGGCTATTCGACCTCCGAAGACGGCGCGAACGGCCTGTTGAGCCAGTCGGATTCCTTCGGTTCGACCCACAGCACGCACAAGGGTGCGGAAAGCTGGAGCAGCACCGAGTTTGGTACGACCACCAACCACTCGCTGGTGACCGGTGACGCCACCAACACCAGCAAGACCGAAGGCACGCTCAGCAACACGACTTCGCAAAACATCGTGTTCAATACAACCACGACCGCGAGCCAAACCAGCGAGTCGTTCACGGTCAGCAGCGTCAACCTCGACGTAACCGGTCAGCACATCTCGACCTCGGCGGTCGGTATGGCTGTCAGCGCAAGCGCGACCGGAGTGCGGCTGTCGGGCTCGATGGAGGGAATGAGCAGCAGCAGCAGCATGGTCGGCCTCAGCGACAGTGACTCGGTTGTTGGCATGAGCATGCAGACCAGCGCAACCGGTTCAAGCAACAACGTTGCGGTGACGCTTGCTTCGGATCATGTCTCGATGACGCTGGTCGATACGGGCACCAATCTGGTTGGCGTCAGCAACAGCACCTCTCTGACCGGTGCCAGTACGGCGATGAACCTGGTTGGCGCTCACAACGAGGTCAGCCTGACCGGCCTGTCCAGCCGGGTCAGCCTCACGGGCCAGAGCAACAGTGTTTCAGTTCTGGGGTCGAGTACTGACATCTCGCTGTCGGGCGACACCACGGCGATCTCGATGAAAGGCGCATCAACCTCGATTGAAATGACCGGGGCCGGCATCCTGGTGCAACTCACCGCGTTGCAGGCGACGATGCAGATCACGGGCCTGAGCCTGACGATCACCGAGCTGAAGATCTATCTCTAGGCCGCCATGAAGATCATCAAGCCCTTGAGCCTAGGCCTGCTCTACAAGACATACCGGCAATCCGGCATAAACCGCCTGGTGGTGACGGCGCTGGGTTTTTTTCCGCTGGGTGAAGTCAGGCCGCAGCGCTTTCTCATGGAGGGCCCGCAATGGGCACGGGTACTGGCCGCATTGCCGGTGGGCCAGGCGCTGGACGAGGCGATGCCCAAGACCGGGGCCGAAGCCCTGGTGCTGGGTCGCGCTTGCGCGCCGGGAAACCGTCCGGTGAGGCGCATGGAAGCGCGGCTGCAAGTCGGTCCCATCGACAAGCGTCTGGCGGTTTTTGGCGACAGGCAATGGCGCTATGGCGTCTTGCCGCTCTTTGGCATCTCGCAGCCTGCGGAATTTGTACACATGCCGCTTGATTTCGCACATGCCTTCGGTGGTCCGGGCTACGAAGACAATCCGGTTGGCTGTGGCCATGACGGCAACCGGTTCGCCGCAATAGCCGGTGCGAACGAAGGGGTTATGCCGAACGTCGAGTACGCCGCCCAGCCCGTTGACTGCCATGGGCGTCGCTATCCCCCTGCCGGACTTGGGCCCATGCCTGTCGATTGGGTGCCTCGCAAGCGCTATGCCGGTACTTACGATGAACGCTGGCTGCGCGAGGATTATCCCGGCTTGCCGCGAGATCTTGACTGGCGGCTCTATAACCAGGCAGCGGCCGACCAGCGCATCGCGAATCCTTTCGCGGGCGGCGAAGCCTACCTGTTACAGGGGATGCATCCACAGATTGAGGCCATCCGGGGCACACTGCCTGAGCAGCGCGTCAAGGCTTTCGCGCTCAAAAAAGACGCTTCTCCTGCTTCGCTGGCTGAAATCGGGCTGCGCATGGACACGGTATGGTTCCTCCCCGAGCAGCAACTCGGTGTTGCGGCCTGGCGGGGCGAGATTCAGGTCGCTGACAGCGATGCACTGGACATTGGGGTATTGATGCTGGCTTACGAAGGCGCGACCGAGGCGCCGCGTACCTTGAACTATTACGCAGAAGTGCTCACGCTGCGCCTGGACCCCAAGACTGCACCGTTGCATGCACTCAACGAGTCGCAGCTCGCGCCGCGGCTCGATCCTGCCGATCCCGCGCTGGCTGCCACCGAAGCCGAGGCGGCACTGAAAAAACGCCAGGACGTGCTTGACGAAGTGACGCGCGAATTTTGGCAGCAAAGCGGCATGAAGCCGCCCGCGGGCTACGAGCCGCCAAAAGCCGGGCCGCCCCTGCTCCAGACGCCGTCGGCGAAGGCCCTGGCCGACGGTGACATGGACTTGACCGACCTGATGCACAGCGTCGAAAAGCTGGTGGCCAGTACCCGCGAAAACGCGGCCGCTCAGCAGGCAGCACTTGCTCACCAGCTTGCAGAGCTACAGGTGCTGACGGGGCAGACGGATGTTCCCGCTGGGGAGCATGAAAATGCTCCGGAGTCCGGGCCGCTCTGGGTGGAGGTGTTGCAGCGCGCCGATGGTACGGCGACGCGAGAGGCACTGGCGCCGCTCGCGCTTGCCGCAACGCCGTCCCAACATGCCGACCTTATGGCAGCCGCGCAACTTAAAAGCAAAGCCCGCCATGCGTCTCCCGTCCCGCTGTCGCCCGCGCAGGCGCTGTCGCCCGCTGTCGCGTCGCTATTGGGGGCACAGGTGCTGGCCTGGGCGAAGGCCGGAGAAAAGCTTGCCGGCCGCGACCTTGCCGGCGCGGACCTGCGCGGTGCAGTACTTGCGGGCCTTGACCTTGGTGGATGCCTGCTGGAGTACGCCGACCTCAGCGGTGCGGACCTGCGCGGCTGCAACCTGCGCCGCGCTGTACTGACGCAGGCGCGGCTCGATGGCGCACTACTTGATGAGGCCAACCTTGATGAGGCCAATCTCTGCAGTAGTCATGCATGCGAAGCGAGTTTTCGCGGGGCGCGCCTTTGCTCGGCCCGTGCTTCCAGGGCGAACTGGACACAAGCTCGCGGCTGCGATTGCGACCTGTCAGCTGCGCAACTCGACGAAGCAGATCTTTGCGGCGCAAACTTCGATCGCGCGACGCTGGACACAACAATTTTCAACCAGGCCAAACTGGCTGGAAGCAGCTGGTGCGGTGCCTCGTTCAACAAATGCGTTGCCTGGAAGCTGCAAGCCCGGGGGGCCGATTTTTCGGGTTCGCGATGGCAGAGAAGTGCACTGATCGGTTCCGACCTGTCGACCAGTCAATGGAGAGAGGCCCGGCTGGTGCAAGTCCAGGGGAATGACAGCGACTGGCGTGGCGCCGACCTGTCCGGATTGCGCGCTGAACGCGGAAGCTGGACGCAAAGCCAGTTGCAGGGTGCGCGGCTCGACGGCGCTTTCATTATGGCGTGCGACATGAGTCGGGCTGACCTTAGTGCCGCCAGCCTTGACGGTGCCTGCCTGCCGCGCACTCTCATGATGAAGGCACAACTGCCCGGTGCGAGTGCCGTGGGCACCGACTTCTACCAGGCGTTGTTGCGAAAGGCTGACTTTGGAAAAGCCGATCTGCGCGACGCCAGCCTGTATGAAGCCGAACTCACTGAGGTCTGCCTGGTTGATGCGGACACACGCGGTGTACGTCTGGATGCGCGCAGGAGGCTCGCATGAGCAGGACTTACAGCCAGGCCTCCGCCCAGGATTGGGCCGAGATCCAGCGCCTGGTGCGGCTTGGCCGTCCGGTGCGTGGCCAGATGCTGGCCGGACTTGATGCAAGCGGCCACGATTTCACAGGTGCGGTTTTCAGCGGCTGCCAGCTGGCGGGTTCGCATTGGGCCGGTGCCCAGCTGGAGGGAGCGTCCTTTATTGATTGCGAACTCGGCGCGGCCGACTTTTGCGATGCCGGGTTGCGCCGCACCGCTTTTTGCCAGAGCCGTCTGGCTGGCAGCGATTGGCGTGGTGCGTCCGGCACAATGCTGGCCTTCAGTCAGTGTGACCTCCGCCAAAGTCGTTGGGACGGTGCGCGCCTTGAGAAATCCATGTTGACGAAGTGCGACATCGGCGGCTCTTTCTGGATTGAGGCGCGCTTGCTGCGCAGCGCATTTGCAGATTGCCAGTGGGGCGGCAGCGACTGGCAGGGTGCCGAATTGCAGCAGGTAAGCCTGAACGAGGCACAACTGCAGGAAGCCAGGCTCGCCGGCATGCGAGCCAGCACCAGCCTGTTTATCAAAGCCAGCTTCGCCGGGCAGAAACTGGCCGGCGCCAGCTTGTTGCGTTGCACTTTGCAGGGTGCCGATTTTTCAGGTGCTGATCTGAGTCGCGCCAGCATCCGTGAATCGAATTGTGCCGAAGTCAGCTTCAGCGAAACTCTGATGGGCGGCATTGACGCGACACGCTGCCAGTTCGTAAAAGCGAAGTTTGACCGGGTAAATCTTGACGGCGCCCAACTCGAGGGTGCGGTATTGCAAAAAGCCCAACTCAACGGAGTTTCGCTGCGCGGGGCCGGATTGGTGAAAACGATCTGGGATCACAGCAGGCTTGACAGTGTCGTTTTCGCGGGATCGGACTTGCAGTTTGCCCAGTTCGCGCATGCGAATGGTCGGGCAATGGATTTCCGGTACTGCAAGCTCGACCGCACGAGTTTTCACTGTGCGGTCTGGACCGGCGCCGATTTCACCGGTGCCAACGTAGCCGCCGCCCTCGGCACCCAGGAGGCGCGCGCTGCCGCCGAAAAACGCTCACTTGAAATGGAAGCAGCATGAAACAGGCAACACAACAGCTTGACCTTCCCGTGCGCGCCGCAACCGTGCACGGCTGGGGAGAGGCGAGCATAGGCCGGTCGCTCGGACAAGCGCGGTGGCGGCTGGCGGACGGCCGGCTTGCGTTGCAAGCGGTTTCCTGCCTGCTCACGCCCCTGCCTGGTGACACGGTGGCCGTGTTGCAAAGTGCTTCGGGCTTGTTCGTGACCCATATTTTGCTGCGACCGCAGCCGGCCGCGGACACGCCGGGCGCAGGCCGTGCAGAGCTTTCCGTGCCGGGTGCGGAGCTTATGGCGATCACCCAGCCAGCTTTTGAGCTGGCCTGCACCCGTCAAATCGCACTGCGTTGTCTTGGTGACGTCGAGCTGACGTCGGCCAGCGGCTCCGTCAGCGTCAACGCAAGAGATTTCCTGGCGTCCGTCAGTGAGACCATGGTGCAGTCGGCACRCCATCTCGTAACGCGTGTCGAGCACGGGATCATGCAGGCCTCGGCGCTGCTGCGGCTCCATGGACGGCAGGCGTTGGTTACAGCTGAAGAAGACATCAAGCTCGATGCTGAACGCATCAGCCTGGGATGAGTCATGTTCGCCAATACGAACCTCTGCGTCATCAATTTCGCGTTTCCCGACGTCTGTCTGGTGCCTACGCCGGTGGGGCCGGTGCCCATTCCGTTTCCCAATATCGTCATCACGATTTCGCACATTCCTTCGCAGGCCTGCGTGATCATCGGCGGCGGACTCGCTGAAAACCTGGTGACGCAGGGCACGTTGAGCAACGGTGACGAGCCCGGCGTCAACCTGGGCGTGGTTTCGGGCATGGAAATTGGGCCGGACCGATACCTCATGGGTAGCTTCAAGGTCGCGATGGGCGGTGTGTTTGCGACACGGCTGACCAGTGTGGTCGGGCAGAACGGCATGATAGGCAACGCGATCGGCATGTCGATCACACCTTCGCAGGTATGCGTGATGGTGCTGGGATGATCATGCGCATCGTCAACGGTTTTCTCGGCACAGCGGCATTGCTGGCTGTTTCCGGCTGCGGTTTTATCAGCTACGCGCTGGGCTACAGCCCTACTACGCCGCTAAAGACGCTGAACATCGTCGCCGAACTCGATGCCAATCAGAATATGGGAACCGAGGTCGACCTGGTGTTTGTCTTCGACAAGAACGCGGCGGCCGTCTTGCCGAAGACCTCACCCGACTGGTTTGCCAATCGCGACGCGCTGCAAGCCGGTCTGGCCAGCGGCATCGCAGTGCTTGGTGTGCAGGTTGTCCCTGGCAGCACGGTCACCAACCAGCCCCTGCCCATTGGTTATGGCAAGGCCGTCTATGTCTACAGCTACGCAAGCTATGTGAGCGCCGGCGGTCAGGCTGTCGCCAACATCACTGCCTACAAATGCGCATTGATCACCCTGCGTAGCACGCAGATCAGCTATACGAGCTGCCTTTCATGATTGGAGAACCCATGCCCGAAACCACTTCAGCGCCTAAAGCCGCCCAGCCCGCAGCGAAGCTGTTCTCAGCTGCGGCTGGCCCGGCCTTGCCCGACAGTGTCCAGTGGATCGAAGGGATGCTGCTGTCACCCCAGCATTTCCAGCAAAGCGATGTTTACTGGCAGGAGCAGTTGAGGTACCGGCTGTCGTGCGTCGCGCCGGATTTCTGGGGGTTGAGCCTGCTGCAGCTGGATATGGTGAAGCTCAAGGCCGGTATCGTCGCAATCAAACGGCTTGAATGCATCATGCCAGACGGCACGCCGGTCGTGTTTCCCGGCTCGTACACCGGAAAAGCGCTCGAACTTGATGTCACCGCGCAGTTGCAGCGCACGCCGGATGGGGTGCGGTTGTCGCTGATCATGCCCGTGRGGGGCAACGCCTCCAATCACTGGAATACGACACCGGCACGCAATGAGGTTGTGCACGGCCTGGTATCGCTTGACGAGAACACCCTGACCGGATCGGTGCCGGTCGACCGCCTGCGGCCGGCGATCTCGCTGTCAGCCGAAGTTGCAGCTCCGGCCGGCTACGAGGCCTGTCCCTTGTTCGAGTTGTTCCGGCGCGAAGAAAACAGGCATGTCGAATTCAAGCCCTACCACCCGCCCATGCTGTGCTGGCAGGCCGGCGATTTTCTCAAGGCAACCGGCTTGCGGCACCGGCTCCAGCTGCTCAATGAAGCGCTGTGGCTCAAGCTGCGCGAATTGGGCGCTAATCGGGAAAGCGACGGCCCCGAGGACGATGAATTGCAGGGTGCCCATTTCCGCAAGCACCTGGAGATGGCCCGGCGGCTGGCTGCCGTGCTGCCTCAGTTCAGCCTCATCGTGCAGCGCCCCGAGTCGAGCCCGCGCGCGGTCTACGACAGCCTGGCGCTCCTGCTTGGCGCGATGGCATCGTTCGGCGCCAATCCCATCCCGCCGGTGCTGGACGCTTATCAGCACGATGACTGTTCGCCGCAGTTCCGGCGTGCGCTGGACTATGTGGTGCGCAAGCTCAGCTATATCAATACCAGTTTCGAGCTGCAGCCGTTTGAACGCCATGCCGACGGCACATTTACACATGTGTTGCCTCCTGACGCGGGTGAACAACTGCTTGTCGAGCTCAGGCCGCAAGGCGGCCAGGGCCTGGGGGCCGATGGCCGCGCGTCACTGGAACGCTGGTTGCTTGACGCCTGCATTGCGAGCGAGGCGTTGCTGCCTGCCGCAGCCCGGCTGCGCGTGACTGCAAGGCCACGCCTTTTGACCGCCGAGGAACTTGCGAAGCGCAACCTTCGCTCGGGGGCCGCCTTGTTTGCAGTCGACAACCAGGTGCTGCAGCTCAAGGAGGGCGAGACCAGACTGTTCGGCCCGGGACAAAACCTCGTCATTAGCGGTGACAAGAAGTCACCGGGAACCCCGCCCGCAATGATTCTGCTTTATCGTCCGCGCGCCGCAGGCACGCGGACCTGAAAGACGCAGCCATGCAGCCTGCCGCTTTGCCCGAAATGCCGCTCCTGAGCTGCTTTGCGCAGTTCTATGAGGAGGTTGCGCGCGTGCGGCAGGAAAGCGAACGCGGGTCGCTGCAAGCCTACCTGGGGGTCTCCGGTGCGGCACCGGCCGAGCCGGCCGAACTCGCGGGCCGTGTGAGCCTGCGCCTGGCCGACCTTCTGGCCGGCCAGGCACGCGATATGCGGGCTACCGCGAGTGAGGCGCAGCAACGCGCCTATACGGCAGCCAGCTATGTGATGGTGGTGCTGGCTGACGAGATATTCATCCTTGAACTCTCGTGGCCGGCGCAGGACGCCTGGCTCGAGGTTTTGCTTGAGCACCGGCAGTTCGGTTCGCGCCAGGCCGGGCGACGCTTCTTCGACATGGCGGAGCAGGTGCTGGCTGTGGTGTCCCGATCCAATCTGCATCGCGATCTCGCTGCCTGCTTTCTGCTCGCGCTGCAGCTTGGGTTCAAGGGAATGCACCGGGGAGCGCAGGGCCAGCTGTTCCTGGACACGCTGCGCCAGCGACTGTACCGTTTTGTCAACGGCCGATCGGCAGAGCCTGACGGCAGGCTGTTTGTGCAAGCCTATGAACACACGGTCAAGTCGACTGCCGATGCACGGGTGGCGCCCCTTCGCCCGTGGTTGCGTCTGGCGATGGGCTATGCATTTGGCTTTGTGCTGGTGTCGTCGGCGCTCTGGCTATGGCTGATCCAGCCGCTGGTCAAGGTTGCAGGTGTCTGAGATGAGCAGCATGAACAGCAGTACCTGGTTTGGCGTGCTTGCTGCGGTCGCGACAGTATTCGGCATTCTGGTGTTATGGCTGATCGTGCGCTCGCGCCGGGCCAAATTGATCGTGGCCACCGGCGCCATCAAGCCGGTTTTGGCAGCGAGTTTCTGGCGAACGCGCTGGCAGTCGTTCCTGGCCTGGTTGCGCGGATTGCGGACCGTGCTATCCAGAACCGCAYGGGAGCGCTACCAGCAAACCTGGATCATCTTGATCGGGCAGGCCGGCGCTGGTAAAAGCAGCCTGGTCGCTTCGTTGCTGCAGGTCCGGCAACGGCCAGACGCACAGGCGGCGACGATCGCCGGCGTCCCCCACACAGCCTGGCACAGCCTGGCACAGGGTGAACTCATAGACCCGCAAGGCAAGCTCAGCGCTGCCGGTCAAACCGGGCCCGACGCGGCAGATTGGCAAGCCGTACTGCGCGGACTCGTCCACCTGCGCCCCGAACGTGCACTTGACGGGGCGCTATTGGTGGTTTCCTCCCGTAACTTGCTGGGCACGGGCCGTGAGAGTGTGCTTCAACTCGCGCTCGATGCCCGGCGACAGCTCGACGACCTGCGTTCCGCCACCAGCCTGGCCTTGCCGGTCTACGTGATCGTCAGCCAGTGCGACGCGGTTGATGGATTTGCACCGTACTGGCGTCTGCAGGGGCGTTCGCAGAGGGAAGGCATGTTTGGCTGGTCGGCGCGCGACGGCCTGTTGCAGTCCGGCCCGGTCCAGTGGATTGACGAGGCATTTGTTGGCATCGGTGAACGACTCAAGGAGATCCAGGTAGAGGCCGCTGCGACCCAGGAGCAGATTGCCGACGCTGATGCGTTTTTTCTGTTTCCGAGGCATTTCGAGCGTTTGCATGCGCCCTTGCGCGACTACCTGGCCGAGGTCTTTCACGACACGGCGACGACGCAGCCTGCACTGTGCCGAGGTGTCTATTTCACGGGCTGCACCGAAGGCACCGGTGCGCCAGCAGGCATGCCGCGTGCCGATGTCTCGTTTGCCGAAGACGTCCTGACGCAGAAGGCGTTGGGGGAATGCGGGCTGGCGCGCGCCACGCTGGCGTCATTCTGGTCGCGTGAGCCGGGGCTGCTGCGGCTTCAGCAAGCCTGCATCGTGCTGGCCGGGTTGCTGCTGTTGGCGCTGGTGTTATCGGGCTGGCGGCTGCAGCGCCAGGTTGATGGTCTGGGTCGCAGCATCGCCGCGCTCTACCAGTCGCAGGCACTGGCAGGTGCACAGGAGAGCTGCGCCGGCCGCCCATTGATTGACGATGCGCTGTCCCGGGCCTCGGCCCTCGATATCGACATGGTGTTCGCGACGATGCCGTTGTCCTGGGTCGATCGGCGTGCCAGCAACAACGCGGTGCAGGCTGTCTCCAGTACCGTGATGGYGCGCACGGTGTTTCCGGCGCTGGCTTGCGGCCTGCAGGCGCGGGTCGCGCGGCTCGACGCTGGTCTGGCCGTAGCGTCCGAGCCGACGCTTGCCGGTATCACAGTCAACAACTCGGCGTATGCCAAAACCCGCGCCAACCTGAAGGTGCTTGCGCTGGAGGTGAACAACCTGGAAGACAAGCTCCAGCGTTTCGCACGCTTGACTGCCATACCCGCCGAATCCACCGTCCGCAAGCTGGATGATCTCAACCTGATTTATCTCTACGTCTACGGAGCGGGCTTGCCCCTTGCTGCGGCGCGGCCCGGCGGCGTGGTTGCCGCTTCGCTCGAGCAAGTGCCTTACAGCGGCGTGGTGAATGTGCCCGAGCGTTCGCGCGGCAACTGGGCGCGCCAGTTGGCGAATTCCAGCCGGCAACTGCATGTCGATTTGCTTGCTGAGGCCTCGACGGGCCCCAGCCTCCTGGCCAAGGTTGATCCGGCAAAAGGGCCGCTTGTTGACAACACCAGGCGGTTCACCTCATGGCTGGTCTGGGTCGCCAAATCATGGGTGCCATCGGACCCGAACAACAACCCTTGCGCCGATGACGCGAAGGAACTGCGGCAACTGCTGTCGCCCCTCGTGACGCAGTACAGCTATCCGAAAGACCTGTTGGCAGGTGACGGCGGTTTTGATGAGGCAAGGTGCTACAACCCGGCCATGCAGGTGCTGCGCGGCATGCAGCTTTCGCCCTACGGGCCTCTGCTCATCGCACAGGGCCAGAGTCTCGTCATGAATCCGGCACTGTCGGCAGAGGTACGCGGCCTCGAAAGCCTGCTACAGCAGACTTTCATGCAGGTCCGGAACCCGCAGGCCTTCGCCTGCGTGAGTTCAGCGCCGGGCTGGCGCCTGGCAGACCTCGGCCGGTCCATGAATTACGCTGCTGATTACCAGCGATTCGCAGCAGGCCAGGGACTGCCGCCTCTCGGTGCGCCGGCAACCAGCAAGCCGCTGTTCGACCGGCTTGCGAGGGCGCAGCTTGAGCAGGTCATGAATGACGCGATGCGCTCGGCGCAGTCGGCGGCAACTGAGTCGTTCGTGCTTCAGGGACTTGACGCGGTCTCGGCGGCAGACCAGCAGCTTTTGCAGCAGAGTGGTGATTTTTCGCGCGCACTGGATCCGCTGATCGGCAACCTGCGGCTCTATACCCAGTTCGGCTTTACAGCGAGCGCAGGACGCGTTTCACAGTGCGCGCGGGACTTTTCATCGGATGCTCTGGGCCGCGTCTCAGGCCTTGTGAGTGGCAGCCGGCTTTATGACCCCGAGGCCGGTCCTGCCGACGGCCTGCTCGTGAACCTGGGCACCACACCGGTGATACGCGACTACCTCGCGCGGCAGGTTGCGCGCGCGCAGGTACTCGCTGGCTACGCTGATCCTTTCGTGAATCTGTTGCGCAACACTGACGGCGTCAACGATGCGCAGCGCGACAACGCGCAAACCTTGCCGTACTGGAGTAATACGATCAATGAGGTCACCAGTTACGTGCAGTTCAAGGATCCGGGCAAGCAAGTCGGCGCGCTCGACACGCTTTTCCTCAAGACCATTGCCGATCTCACCTATGCGAACTGCGGCAAGGTGCTGGCGGCCTACCAGCCAGCCGACTACGGCAACGACATGTTCTCGGAGAGGCGGCGCGACCTGATTGCGCAACTGAATCTGCGCTGTGTCGATCGTCGTACCGAACAGGCAACCACTGCCTACGATGCCCTGGCCAAACGGTTCAACAGCCGGCTCAAGGGTCGGTTTCCGTTCGGCGAGACCAGCAGTCCGGACGCCTCGYTGGCTGAGGTACAGACCTTCTTCAGTGACTACGCGGCACAACGTGAATCGCTGCAACAGTCGCTGTCAAGCCTGAGCAGCCCTGGCTGGGTCGTTTCGGCACGCGGGTTCCTCAGTGAACTCGATGCAGCCGATCAGTTTCTGCGGCCAGGCTTGGGTATAGGCGCAGCACCGCAGCCTCTAAAGCTCGACATCACTTTCCGTGCGCTACCCCAGGAGTCGCCTGGCAGTGAACAGGTCGTGAGCTGGGTTGTGAGCTCAGGTTCACGGGTGGCGAGCTATCCGGGTGGAAAGCCGTCAACCGTGGATTGGAGCTACGGCCAGGTGCTCGCGCTTGATCTGAATTGGGCCGAGCTGTCTGTTTGGCGACCGGCTGCTTACCCGGCGCAAAGCGGCTACCGGGCCGAAGGCAGCACAGCTTCGTTTACTGAAAGCGGCAACTGGGCGCTGCTGCGCATGCTGCAGCGCTACCAGCCTGCGCCGGCACGACCGGCCGATCCCCTCAAGCCCGGCAAGGCATTGCTCGAATTCAGCGTGCCGATACAGCGCACGACCCAGGCGACACCCACAGCAGCCCCGGTTGTCACGACGGGCCAGGCCACGTTCTACCTCGGCTTGACCCTGTCTGGCACCGATCCGAAATCCCAGGCCAGTACCCGCCTGGTCTGGCCGGGACCTTTCCCCAAG
>NZ_JBFUCA010000032.1:0-16132 GCF_056405475.1 Polaromonas sp. P1_G4 | reverse complement strand
CCTCTGCGCTGATCGATGAAGGCAACCAGTCGATGGACCCGGCCAAGCGCAAGACGCTGCTGACGCAAGCCGCCAGGATGATCATGGAAGACTATCCCATCATCCCTTTGCTGCAATACACCGTGCCGCGCCTGGTCAAGCCTTATGTGGGCGGTTATTCGACCACCAACGCGCTGGACCGCTACCGCGGCAAGGACCTGTACATCATCAAGCATTGATGTCCGGATGGCGGGCGCCGCCGTGCGCCTGCCTGTCCTTGATCTGCTTTTCACCGCCTTTCAACGTTTTTCTGATGCCTCGCAGGCCTTTCAGGGCTAAGCTGTACCTGGCCGACGCGTTCAGGCGCTCACACTGACATAGACCTAGCCCGGAGATATTCCCCATGTGGTCCTACACCTTCAGACGCATCCTGGCGACGATTCCCACCTTGCTGGCCGTTGTCACCGTCTGCTATCTCCTCCTGCACGGCACGCCGGGCGGGCCGTTTGACGACGAGCGCAAGGTGTCCGCGGCGGTGCTGGTCAACCTGCAGGCCAAGTACCACCTCGATTTGCCGCTGTGGCAGCAGTACCTGTATTACCTCAACAGCCTGCTGCACGGCGACCTGGGCGCCTCGTTCCGTTATGCCGACTGGTCGGTCAACGAGTTGGTGGCCAATGCGCTGCCGGTGTCCGCGGCGATAGGCGGGGGCGCCATCGTCATCTCCTTCTTTCTCGGTGTGTTCCTTGGCACGGTGGCCGCCGTGCGCCAGAACAGTGCGGTCGATTACCTCGTGATGCTGCTCGGCAACGCCGGGCATGTGTTCCCCTCGTTCGTGATCGGCCCGGTGTTGATCCTGGTGTTCGCTGTCTGGCTGAAGGTGGCGCCCGCGGGGGGCTGGAATGACTTCGCACCGCGCTTCATGATCCTGCCCATGCTGCTGCTGATTTTCATCAACGTGGCCACCATCGCGCGCGTCATGCGCGGCAGCCTGATCGAGGTGCTGCACAGCAATTTCATCCGCACCGCACGCGCCAAGGGACTGCCCATGCGCACCGTCATCCTGCGCCACGCCCTCAAACCCGCGCTGCTGCCGGTGGTGTCCGTCATGGGCCCCCTGGCGATTTCATCCATCACCTCCGCCATCGTGACCGAGTCGGTGTTCTCGCTGCCGGGCATCGGCAAGCTTATCGTCAATGGCGCCGCCAACCGCGACTACACGCTGGTCCTGGGCCTCGTCGTGCTGGTGACCGTGATCGCCGTCACGCTGAACCTGCTGGTGGACCTGGCCTACGCCTTGCTCGACCCGAAGATCCGGTACTGAGCAGAGGCCTGCATGCTGCTCGAAAAAAAAACCAGACAAGACCAACTCGCCACGGCTGTCGGCCAGACGCTGGCCGACGCCGAGATCCATGGCCGCAGCCCCTGGGCGGATGCGCGCGTGCGCTTCATGCGCAACAAGGCCGCGGTGTTCAGCCTGTACCTGCTGGCATTCATCACGCTGTGCTGCATCGTCGGGCCCTGGCTGCTGCCCAATGCTTTTGACGCTGCCGACTGGGACGCGATGAGCCTGCCGCCCATGCTCAAGGGCTGGCATTTTTTCGGCACCGACGAGTCCGGCCGCGACCTGCTGGTGCGCAGCCTGATCGGCGGCCGCGTATCGCTGCTGGTGGGCTTCCTGGCGACGCTGTCGGCCGTCACGCTCGGCATTGTCTGGGGCGCGACGGCGGGTTTCATAGGCGGCAAGGTAGACGCCTTCATGATGCGCGTCGTTGACATGATGTACGCGGTGCCTTACTTGCTGATCGCCATCCTGATGGTGACCATATTGGGGCGGGCTTTTTACCTGGTGGTGATCACCATCACGGTATTTTCGTGGATGAACATGGCACGCGTGGTGCGCGGCCAGACGCTGTCGCTGCGCTCCAAGGAGTTCATTGAAGCGGCCCGCGCGTTGGGCGTGCCTACACGGCGCATCATCTTCCAGCACATTGTTCCCAATCTTCTGGGCATCGTCGCGATCTACACCACGGTCACCGTGCCGGCCGTGATCCTGGTCGAGTCCGTGCTGTCATTCCTGGGGCTGGGCATCCAGGAGCCAATGACAAGTTGGGGCGTGCTGATCCACGACGGTGCGTCCGTCATGGAAGTCTCGCCCTGGATGCTGCTGTTTCCGGCGGGCATGCTCTCGTTGACCCTGTACTGCTTCAACTACATCGGGGACGGCCTGCGTGATGCGCTCGACCCCAAAGACCGCTGAGCCGCACCATGAGCCTGATTGAAGTCAACAACCTCGGGGTCCAGTTCCAGACCCAGGACGGGCTTGTCTACGCCGTCAACGGCATCAATTTTTCGCTGGAGCGCGGCCAGACTTTGGGCATCGTCGGCGAAAGCGGTTCCGGAAAAAGCCAGAGCGTGCTGGCCATGATGGGCCTGCTCGCCGGCAACGGCAAAGCCACCGGCCAGGCCCTCTACAAAGGCCAGGACCTGCTGGCCATGAAGCCGGCCGAGCTCAACAGGATTCGCGGCAACCGCGTGGCCATGATCTTTCAGGACCCGATGACGTCGCTGAACCCTTACCTGACGGTGGAGCGGCAGATGACCGAGGTGCTGCAGTTCCACAAGGGCTTTGACCGGAAGTCCGCCCGCGCAAGGTCGGTCCAGCTGCTGGACGCCGTCAAGATCCCGGAAGCTGCGCGGCGTATCACCATGTACCCGCACGAGTTTTCGGGCGGCATGCGCCAGCGTGTGATGATCGCCATGGCCTTGCTCTGCGAGCCCGAAGTGCTGATCGCCGACGAGCCCACCACGGCGCTGGACGTGACGGTGCAGGCGCAAATCATCGCCTTGCTGCGCGATCTTCAGCGCGACTTCGGAACGGCGATCATCATGATCACGCACGACCTGGGCGTGGTGGCGGGCCTGTGCGATGAAGTGATGGTGCTGTACGGCGGGCGCGTGATGGAGCAGGGCAGTGCCGACAGCATTTTTTATGGAGCCTCCCATCCCTATACCGTGGGCCTGCTGGGTGCCATACCGCGCCTGGACGCGGATGACGAAGCGCTGGTCGCCATCCCAGGCGCGCCGCCCAACATGGCGCGGCTTCCCAAGGGCTGCCCGTTCAGCGAACGTTGTACGCTGGCCAGCGATCAGTGCCGTGACGTGATGCCCGCGTTGCTGCCGGCCTTGCACAACCCGGCGGTGCTCAGGGCTTGCCACAAATCAAGTGAGGCTGTGTCTGAACTTGCGGCCAAGGGAGCCGTCCATGCGTGATGCCTCTCAACCTATTTTGTCGGTGCGCGACCTGAAAGTGCACTTCAGGATCAAAAGCGGCGCCTGGCCCTGGTCGCCGGCGCGAATCCTGAAAGCCGTGGACGGCATTTCCTTCGACATCCATGCGGGCGAAACGCTGGGCGTGGTGGGTGAGTCGGGCTGCGGAAAATCCACCTTGGCGCGTGCGGTGCTGAACCTGATTCCTGCCACCGCCGGCAACATTGTCTGGATGGGCCAGGAGATGACGGGCGCTTCATCTCAAGCCTGGCTGGGCGTGCGGTCAGACATCCAGATGATCTTCCAGGATCCGTTGGCCTCGCTGGACCCGCGCATGACCATCGCGCAGATCATTGCCGAACCTTTGCGCACGCATCGCCCGCGCATGCCCGAGGCCGAAGTGATGCAGCGCGTCAAGGCCATGATGGGCCGCGTTGGCCYGATGGCGCAGCAGATCAACCGCTACCCGCATGAATTTTCAGGCGGCCAGTGCCAGCGCATCGGTATCGCCCGGGCGCTGATCCTGGAGCCCAAGCTCATCATCTGCGACGAGCCGGTGTCAGCGCTCGATGTCTCGATCCAGGCGCAAATCATCAACCTGCTCAAGGCGCTGCAAAAATCCATGGGTCTGGCGCTGATCTTCATCGCGCATGACCTGGCCGTCGTCAAACACATCAGCGACCGCATTTTGGTGATGTACCTAGGGCATGAAATGGAAGTGGCGAAAAAGAAGGCGTTGTATGCCGCGCCGCGTCACCCCTACACGCAGGCGTTGCTGTCGGCCATCCCGATTCCCGACCCGGCGCTGGAGCGCAAGAAGGTGATCCAGCTGCTGCAGGGCGACCTGCCGTCGCCGATGTCACCGCCCTCGGGGTGTGTGTTCCGAACGCGCTGCCCCTTGGCCGTTGCGCGCTGCGCTGAAGAGGTGCCTGAGCTTCGCCGCCTGGACGACCAGACGGAAGCGGCTTGCCTGCTGGCTTGAAGTCTTAAGCCTTTTAGGGCTCCAGCCCTTTAAGGATGAGCGCAAGCAGCTATAAAAATCATAGCAAATTCCGGCCGAATCATCACCGGACAATGCACAGGTACACCGCAAAAACGGCGACCAGCCACAGGGTTTCCAGCAGCATCAGGGCCATGGGCCGCCAGCCGAGCTGCACCAGTGCTTCAAACGAGGTCTTGATGCCCAGCGCTGAAATGGCGACCACGAGACACGCGCGCGACACATGGCCCAGCGCCTCATTGAGCCGCGGCGTCACCACGCCCAGGCTGTTGGCCAGCACCAGCGCCATGAAGCCGACCAGGAAGAAGGGCAGCAGCGGCGTGCGCGGGCCGGTATCGCCGCCGGGGCTKCTGCGCCGCCGCCAGTACCAGGCCAGCACTGCCACCACAGGCACCAGCAGCGTGACGCGAAAGAGCTTGACGATCACCGCGACGTCGCCAGTCTCGTGCGATAGCAGCAAGCCGGCGCCGACAACCTGCGCCACGTCATGGATGGTGCCACCCAGGAAGATGCCGGCAGCGGTGTCGTCCAGCCGCAAACCCTTTGCCAGCAACGGAAACACAACCATTGCCAGTGTCGAGAGGCCGGTGACGCCGACAACGGTTAGCAGTGTGTAGCGCTCGCTCTCTTCGGTTTTGGGCATGACGGCCGCCACGGCCAGCGCTGCGGAGGCGCCGCAAATCGAAACAGCCGCGCCGCAAAGCAGGCCGAAATCGGTCTTTAAATCAAAGCGCCGTGCCAGCCAGGCGCCCAGGGTAATCGTGCTGGCAATGCCCAGCACCGCGGTGGCCAGCGGCCCGATACCCAAGTGCCCGATTTGGGAGAGCGTGATGCGCGCACCCAGCAAGGCCACGCCGATGCGCAACAGGGTTTTGGCGCAGAACTCTATACCGGGCCGGCAGCGTGCGTCCTCGTGCAGGAAATGAAAGGCCAGTCCGAACAGCAGGGCGTATAGCAGTTGCGGGCCGCCGTAATGTTCGGAGACGAAAGTGGCGGCCAGCATGATGAGCAGCGGCGAGGCAATGCCCGGCCAGAGGCTGCGGGTGCGTTGGAGCCAAAGGTGTGCGTGGCTGGGCATGGTGATGCAAACCTGAAAGAAAAGGGCAGGCGAGAGCCGCCGCGGGGGCGGATGAAAAGGAGTGAGGGAGAGGAAAGAGGCTGGGGGAGAAGCGAAGGGCAAAGGCGCGGAGGTAAAACCTTCAGGCAGCCAATGCGGCAAACCCCTGTTGCAAGTCGCCTATCAGGTCGACCGGGTCTTCCAGGCCGATGTGCAAGCGCACGATCTGGCCATGGCCCGACCAGTCGGTCACGCTGCGCGCGCCCCGCATGTTGGTCATCGTGACCAGGCTTTCATAGCCGCCCCACGAAGCGCCCAGGCCAAACAGCCGCAGGCCGTCGATCAGCCGCTCGGCGGCGGCCTGGTCGAAGGTGCGCTGGAGCTCGAAGGACAACAGGCCGTTGGTGCCCTTGCAGTCGCGTTGCCAGATGGCGTGACCTGGATGGCCGGGCAGGGCCGGGCAGAACACGGTCGCCACTTCGCTGCGCGTTTGCAGCCAGGCCGCCACCTTCAGGGCGCCGCTTTCATGCAGGGCCAGGCGCGCGGCCATGCTGCGTGTGCCGCGCAGCACCAGGTAGGCATCGTCGGGGCTCACCGTCATGCCGAAGGCATCGCTGCGCTCGTTGAGCGCCTGCCAGGCGGCTTGCGTGGTGGCCACGGTGCCCATCATCACGTCGGAGTGGCCCGACAGGTATTTGGTGGCCGCCATGATGGACACGTCGGCACCCAGTGCCAGCGGCCGGTATTGGTAGCCCGAGCCCCAGGTGTTGTCGGCCACCAGCAGCAGGCCCCGCGCACGGGCAATGCCGGCCAGGCGCGGCAGGTCGCACATTTCATACACCAGCGAACCCGGGCATTCGGCATAAATCATGCGCGTGCCCGGCTCGATTTTTTCTTCCACGTCGCTGCCGTCGGCTGCAAAGAAGGTGCAGCGGATGTTGTAGGGCGTGAGGAAGGACTCCACCAGCTTGCGCGCCGGTTCGTAGACGCTGTCCGACATCAGCAGGTGGTCACCAGGTTTGAGGTAAGACAGCAACGTCATCGCGATGGCGGCCAGGCCTGTGGGGAAGAGCCGCGTACGGTACGCGCCTTCGAGCTCGCTGACCATGTCTTCCAGCGCGTAGTTGGTCGGGTTGCCGCGCGCCCCGTAGGTGAACACGCGCTCCTCGCCGCGGCGCAGTCGCATCTCGCGCTGGTGCGCTGTGTTGTCGAACAGCACGGTGCTGGCACGCACCACGGCCGGGTTGACCGGCCGGCCGCCTTCATAGGCCGGCTTCTTGCCGGCGTGAACCAGGCGGGTCAGGGGTGACGCGTTGGATGAGATGGCCGGTGGTGTTTTTTTGCTCATGTCGGGAAGGTTTGATGAATCCGGGATCAGTCTAGCTTGGCGCCCGAGAGCTTGACGACACGCGACCAGCGGGCGATGTCTGCCTTGAGCTGCGCGGTAAAAGCTGCCGGTGTGTTACCTACCACTTCGCTGCCGCCATCGGTGATCAGCTTGCTGACTTCCGGCGACTTGAGCGAGCGCACGATGCTGTCGTGCAGGTAGGCCACGCGTTCGGGCGGCGTGCCCGCCGGTGCGAAGAAACCGTACCAGTCTTCAAAGGTGGTGTTGCGGTAGCCCAGCTCTTCCAGCGTCGGCACCTTGGTGAAGACGCCGATGCGGCGCGGGCTGGTGACGGCCAGGGCGCGCATCTTGCCGTTCTGGATGAAGCTGGACACCGAGGCGGTGGAGGTAATGAGCACGTCTACCTGGCCGCCCAGCAGGTCGGTGATGGCGGGCGCCGCGCCCTTGTAGGGCACGTGGGTCATGCTGATGGCGCTGTCTTTTTCCAGAACCACGCCGACGAGGTGCGAGAGTGTGCCATTGCCGGGCGTGGCATAGGTGACTCGCCCGCCTGGGGCTTTGGTCTGCGCGGCGAGGTCGGCAAAACTTTTCAGGGGCGAGTTGCTGGCCACTACCAGCACCAGCGGCGCGGCATTGATCTGGGTGATGGGCAGGAAGTTTTTCAGCGGGTCAAAACCCGGCGAGGCATACAGCGAGGGATTGACGGCCATCAACGAGACCTGGCCTGTGAGCACGGTGTAGCCGTCCGGCTTGGCGTCGGCCACGGCCTTGGCACCTATGTTGCCGCCGGCGCCGCCGCGGTTGTCGACGATGGCGCTCTGTCCGGTGATGTCGGACAGGCGGCTCGTCACGAAGCGCGTCGTGGCGTCATTGCCGCCGCCGGCCGGGAAAGGCGACACAAACTTGATGGCCTGGTTCGGGAAGCCGCCGACCTGCGGCATGGGTTGGGCTGAGGGGGCGCCGTGTACGGAGAGGAGGGCGCAGCACAGTGTGGCTGCGGTGAACTTCAGTTTGGCAAGCATGGGGGCTCCTGAATGAATTGGGGCAAAAGATGAATAAAAAAAATGAGGCGGCGCGGGGCCAAATCAGTATTACGCGGGGTGGGCGGCCGCGGCATCGGGCAACTGGAATGCCTTCAGTTCCAGCGCGTCCAACTGCCCGATCAGGTTCACTTCCCAGGCCAGGTACTGGCGGGCAGCTTCCTTGTTGCCGTCGTGCCGGTCATGCACGAAGAAAAGGTAGTCGATGCAGTCGCTGTCGGCCGGGATGTTGTCAGTGGCCTGCAGCGCAAAGCCGGCGGCGCGCCAGGCATCGAGGCCGCCCTCGAGCAGGCTGGCTTTCAGGCCCAGTGCCTGGAGGTCAACGGCCGCGCAGGCGGCCACAGCGGACTCGTCGGCAACCAGCACCACCGGGCGGTGTTCACCGGCCAGCGCCTGTGCCAGGCGAGGCCGTATGGACCAGCATGTGCCCGCGATATGGTTTTGGCGAAACTGCATGCTGGGCCGCAGGTCGATGGCGGCCACGGTGCCATCGGCCAGCCCGGCCGACAGGGCCTGCGCGGTGGTGGCGGGCAGCGCGGGCAGGGCCACGGGCGCCGTGGCGGGCAGCGCCAGACCACTGGCCAGGCCCTGGTCCAGCACGCTGGCGTCGTGGCCCAGCTGGCGCAGCCAGCTGGCGACCGTCAGGGCGCGTATGCCGTCCGTATCGAACAGCACCAGCCGGGCCTGGCGCACGCCCACATACTGGTCGGTGGCCTGGATCAGCTGGCCGCCCGGCGTGTGCTGCGCGCCCGGCAGGCTGCCGCGTGCAAATTCTTCGGGGCTGCGAACATCGCACAAAAAGAGCGTGCGCGTCGCGTCGCCTGCCCAGCCGTGCACAGTCTGTGCGTCGACGACAGGTACCTCGAAACGCTTTGCAAGCGCCTGGGCCGCCGCACGCATGCCGGCAGGCTCTGTGGGCTGGGCCGAGTCCTTGTAGCGGCGCGTGCCGCCGTGCTCGAGTTTGAAGTCTGCCAGGTACCAGCCCTGGGTACCGTTTTCCAGCGCCGATACAGGGTTGCGCAGGCCCAGGTTGATCAGCGTTTGCGCGCCTATGATGCTGCGAGTGCGGCCTGCGCAGTTGATCACGATGTGGGTGTTATCGCTGGGTACCAGGTCGCGGATGCGCAGGGCCAGCTCGCCGTTCGGGCAACTGATCGCCGTCGGGATGTTCATCTTGCGGAATTCCGAAAACGGCCGGCCGTCGAGCACCACCACGTCGTCTTGCCGCTCCAGCATGGCCGCAAGTTCGGTCGCGCTGACGCGGGGCGTGTGATAGACCTGTTCGGCCAGCTCGCCGAAGGTCTTGGACGGTACGTTGACGCCGGCAAACAGAGGGAAACCGGCGGCTTGCCAGCCGGTTGTGCCGCCCTGCAGCACCTGCACGTCGCTGTAGCCGAGTGCGCTGAAGCGGCGCGCGGCCAAAGGTGCTGCGCCACTGCCGTCGGTGTCATAAACCACCAACCGCACACTGCGGCGCGGCGCCAGGCGCGGTGCGTCCAGTTCAAGCCGGCTGTAGGGAAGGGGGATGCCGTAAAACAAATGCGACTGGCCGTACTGGCCATGCTCGCGCACATCAAACAGGGCGATTTCCGCGCCATCGTGCAGCCAGGCTTTCAGCGTGGCCGCGTCTACAAAACGTGTCATGGGATAGGGGGCGTGTAGGTTCGGAAATTCAGGGAAGGGGGTAAGGGTGCGCGGGGGTCAGCGGCGTGTCTGCACGCCGATGCCCATGGTTTCGTACGTACCTTTTTCCAGGTCGTAGCCGGTGCGGGTGTTCAGCGTTTCAAGCGCGCGGCCATACATGTGCAAGTGGCGTATCACCTGACCGGCCGGGATCTCCACCGAGTGGATGTCTTCGGGCATCAGGGCGATGCCCGTGCCGGGCTCGACCACCACGGCGTTGACCTCCTTGAGCTGCGCCTTGCCCGGCACCGAGCCATCGTCCTGGCGTTCGTACACCCGGTTGAGCTCGCTGCCTTCCACCGCGCTGATGCAGGCCCAGGTGGTGTGGTTGTGCGGCACGATGCGTTTGCCGGGGCGCATCACGTTGAGGTAAAGCGCGAAGCTCTGGTCGGCGTCTTCAGCGATCAGGTAGCGCGCCTGCAGTTCGGGGCTTTCGGGCGCAGCGAAATCCGTGGCACTCCACAGCTCCTTCTGGCCGGCCAGCTGGTTCAAGACCGCGAGCACTTTGGCCAGCGACTGGCGATTTGCTTCACCGCTCCCAACAATAATTTTAATGTTTTGAATGGCGGCGCCAACCACCTGGCTACGCTGTGCTGCTGCGTTCATGGAGATTTTCCTGAGTGAGGTTTCGGTTTATTGAGCCTAATATAGTCAAGGCGTATTCTTGAAACAACTCAGAAATAGAGATAAATACATTAGTATTTGTAATAAGTAAATCCTGTCGAACTCTTTGAATGAAAACCCTTGACCTGGAATTGCTGCGGGCCCTGATGGCCATCGACGAGCAGGACAGCTTTGCCGGTGCCGCCATCCAGCTGGGCAAAACACAGTCGGCGGTGACGCAACAAATGCAGCGCCTGGAAGACCAGATCGGCCATCCGCTGTTTGAAAAGCATGGGCGCCAGAAGCGCCTGACGCCGCATGGGTTAAAGCTGCTCGGTTACGCGCGTCACCTGCTGGCCATCAATGACGATGCCTTGCGCAGCCTGCAGCAAGGCAACCTGGAGGGTGTATTGCGCATAGGCGCGCCGCACGACGTGGCCGACACCATGCTGCCGACGCTGCTGGCACAGGTGGCGCGTGCTTCGCCGCTGTTGCAGCTCGACATCCATGTGGGGCGCAGCCCTTTCCTGATGGAATCCCTCAAGCGCGGCGAGATCGACATGACTATCTCGAACCGCAACGACCCGGCACTCGACGGCGTGGTGCTGCGTACCTCACCCACGGTGTGGTTGTGCTCAGCCAGCTACGTACATGACCGCGCCAAGCCGGTGCCGCTGATCCTGGTGGAGGGCCCCAGCGTATTTCACAGGCTGGCGCGCGAGGCGCTGGACGCCGCCGGAATTCCCTGGTCGCCAAGCTATACCGCTTCCAGCCTGATCGGCATCAAGGCTGCGCTGCGTGCGGGTTTGGGCGTGACTGCGCGCGGTATCGAGATGGCGGGCAGCGACCTGCGCGTGCTGGGCGAAAACGATGGACTGCCGCGTTTGCCGGAGCTTGATTACTACCTGTTCGTTCGAAAGAATGTTATTAACCCGGTGACACGCAAGGTGTTCGAGATGCTGAAATCCAACCTCGGTTTGATTCGCAGTGCGGCGGACCCGGCTATCCCCGCCGCGCGTGCCGATCGGGAAATTTAAGCGCCGTCTGAAAAAGCAAACGGCCGGAATTCCGGAGGGAAAACGCATCCGCGAATGCGCTGCAGACTTTTTAATTACTTTGCTGAAAAGTGTGCGCATGTGAATTTCCGGCATCGTGAGATCACAAAAAATAAACGCGCGAAAACGTTGGACGCGAGCCACAAGTAGCGGCTGTATCTGCGTGGTAACACGGCGCATGCGTCATCTGCGGTGTACGCTCGCCGGACGCTGACGATGCCCACGAGGAGGTGGGGTTGTCTCGCGTATCCGATCAATGCAAGGAGAGTTCATGTCAGTTTCAACATTCCCCATCAAGCGGCGCACGCTGCTTGCTGGTTCCGCAGCCACCCTGGCGCTTGGCGCTGCGCCCGCATGGGCTGCCTACCCCGACAAGCCCATCAAGATCATCGTTCCCTGGGCAACGGGCGGTAGCACCGATGCCATTACCCGCGTGCTCGCACAGCGGCTGAGCGAAGGGCTGAAGCAACCCGTGATCGTCGACAACAAGCCGGGTGGCGCGGGCCACGTGGGCATTGACCAGGCCGCCAAGTCGGCACCCGATGGCTATACGCTGGCGATCGTGGAGTTGTCGCACGTGTACGCGCCTGCAGTTGTTGCCAACCTGCCTTACGACATGCTGCGCGACTTCACGCCGATCACGCTGGTGGGTACATCGCCCATGGTGCTGTTTACCGGCATGGGCCCCGAAAACAGCGACTTCAAGACTTTCCTGAAAACTTCTTCGACCGCCAAGGGCGGGCCTCCTGCCATGGCGAACAGCGGCACAGGGTCTATCAGCCACCTGGTGGGCGAGCTGTTTTCCCAGGAAACCAAAATCAAGTTCAACATGGTGCCTTACCGCGGCGGCGCACCGGCGATGGTGGACCTGGCTGCCGGCCAGGTGTCTTCTTATTTCGCCACGCTGGCGACCGGCTCCAGCCTCATGGCCTCCGGAAAGGTCAAGGCGCTGGCGGTGACGGGCCGCAAGCGCTCGGACGTCCCCATCCTGCGCTCCTTGCCGACGATGACTGAGCTCGGCTTGAAGAACATGGATGTGGCGCAATGGTGGGCGCTTGTTGCGCCAGCGACCACGCCGCTTGAAGTTACCGAGCGGCTTCGCCTCGAACTCCTGAGTGCGATGTCGGATTTCAAGGTGGTGGAACGTATGTCCGCTTTGGGCGTGGAAATGAAAGGTACTTCACGCGACCAGTTGCGTGGATTCCTTCGGGCGGAGTCGGAGCGCTGGCGCACCCTGGCGCGTAACGTGGGATTGAAGCCGCAATAACTTCAGTTCTTCAACGGATTCGGCTCATCACTGAGTCGATGCGTACCAGCGCCGGCGAGTCCAGCCGGCGCTGTGGTGCTATAGCTGCAGGCCCAGCCAGCGTCGTGCGGCTGCGTTCAGTGCCTCCTGTTGACCCGTTGTCAGCAAAGTGATGTGGCCGGATGCGGCGCCTTGCCGCAGCTGCCCGGCGGCTTCGAGCAAACGGCGTGTCTGCCGCGCGACCGGCTCGCCGGTTTCGATCAGGCGAACGTCGGTGCCCACCATTTTCTGCAGTGTGTCCCACGCGAAGGCGTAATGCGTGCAGCCCAGCACCAGGGTATCGACCTGCCCGGCCTGGCCGCCGAAGGGTCCGATCGCTTGCGTGTATTCACGGCATAAAGCACCGATCTGCGCAACATCATGGTTCTGGATCGCATCGGCCAGCCCGTCGCACGGCTGCAGGATGAACTCGGCCTGGCCTTTCAGCGAATCGTGCAGGGCGCGCAGCTTGGCGCTTGCCACCGTGCCGCGCGTCGCCATCACGCCGATGCGGCGTGTCTTGCTCAACGCGACGGCCGGCTTGAGCGCCGGTTCGACGCCGACCAGCGGCAAGTCTGGGTGCTCGGTTCGTACGAGGTGAACGGCGGCGGCCGTCGCGGTATTGCACGCGATCACCAGTGCCTTGATCGCATGCTCTTCGCGCAATTTGCGCACGACGGCGCGCGTGCGCTCAATGACAAAAGCGTCGCCGCGCTCGCCATAAGGCGCGAAGCCCGCATCGGCCAGGTAGACGAAGGACTCCGCGGGCAATTCGGCCCGCAATGCCTTGAAGACGCTAAGGCCGCCCACGCCGCTGTCGAACACGCCGACCGGCCGGTCGGCGCCGGCATGGCCTTCGCTCACGCGGCTGCGACGGGAATGTTTTTGAACTCGCCGGTGGCGATTTTCTTTTGCCACTCGGCTGGGCCGGTGATGTGCGCGCTGGTGCCGCCCGCATCCACCGCCACGGTCACGGGCATGTCAATCACGTCGAACTCATAGATCGCTTCCATGCCCAGGTCGGCAAAGCCCACCACCTTGGCGGTCTTGATGGCCTTGCTGACCAGGTAGGCCGCACCGCCGACGGCCATCAGGTAAGCGCTCTTGTGCTTCTTGATGGCTTCGATGGCGACCGGGCCGCGCTCGGACYTGCCGATCATTGAAATCAAACCGGTCTCGGCCAGCATCATTTCAGTAAAGCCGTCCATGCGGGTGGCAGTGGTCGGGCCGGCAGGTCCTACGGCTTCATCGCGCACTGGATCGACCGGGCCGACGTAGTAGATGACGCGGTTGGTGAAATCCACCGGCAGTTTTTCGCCCTTGCCCAGCATGTCCTGAATGCGCTTGTGCGCCGCGTCGCGGCCGGTCAGCATCTTGCCGTTGAGCAGCAAGGTCTGGCCGGGCTTCCAGCTGGCAACTTCTTCTTTGGTCAGCGTGTTGAGATCGACCTTTTTGCTCTTCTTGTAGTCGGGCGTCCAGTTCACGTTGGGCCAGAGATCCAGCGAAGGCGGGTCCAGGTAGACCGGGCCGCTGCCGTCCATCACGAAGTGCGCGTGGCGCGTGGCGGCGCAGTTGGGGATCATCGCGACAGGCTTGCTGGCCGCGTGCGTCGGGTACATCTTGATCTTGATGTCCAGCACGGTGGTGAGGCCGCCCAGGCCTTGCGCGCCTATGCCCAGCGCGTTGACCTTCTCAAACAGTTCAAGTCGCAGCTCTTCGGTCTTGGTCATCTTGGCGCCAGAAGACGATTTGGCTTGGAGCTCGTACATGTCCAGGTCGTCCATCAGGCTTTCCTTGGCCATCAGCACGGCTTTTTCGGCAGTACCGCCAATGCCGATGCCCAGCATGCCGGGCGGGCACCAGCCTGCGCCCATGGTGGGCACGGTCTTGAGCACCCAGTCGACCACCGAGTCGCCGGGGTTGAGCATGACCATCTTGCTTTTGTTTTCACTGCCGCCGCCTTTGGCCGCCACGGTGACGTCGATCTTGTTGCCGGGCACGAGCTCGGTGAAGATCACGGCCGGTGTGTTGTCTTTGGTGTTCTTGCGGTCGAACTGCGGGTCGGCCACCACAGAGGCGCGCAAGGTGTTGTCAGGGTGGTTGTAGCCACGGCGCACGCCTTCGTTGATGGCGTCGTCAATGCTGCCGGTGAAGCCTTCCCAGCGCACGTCCATGCCGACCTTGAGGAACACGTTGACGATGCCGGTGTCCTGGCAGATCGGGCGCTGGCCCGTCGCGCTCATCTTGCTGTTGGTGAGGATCTGTGCAATCGCATCCCTGGCGGCCGGGCTTTGCTCACGCTCATAGGCGCGCGCCAGGTGGGCGATGTAGTCGGTGGGGTGGTAGTAGCTGATGTACTGCAGGGCAGCGGCTACGGATTCGATGAGGTCGGCTTGCTTGATCGTGGTCATGGTGGGTCGTCGTTATGAGGGCGTTTCGGGGAAATTTCGGGCAAACCCCGCAATTATCCGCCCTTGGGCGGGCGACTCGGGCATGTCGGGCGAGAGGATCCAAAACCCTTCAGATGAGAATCTTTCTCGTCTGCGGTCATACTAGGACTCTTAACCATCTTTTTTGACGCGCAGGATATTTCCATGACGACAAGCAGCACGCGCACGGAGCGCGATACCTTTGGCCCTATCGAGGTGCCGGCCAACAAACTCTGGGGTGCGCAGACGCAGCGCTCGCTGCAGAATTTCGACATCTCGGGCGAGCAGCAGCCACGTGAAATCATCAAGGCGCTGGCGCAGGTCAAGCGCTCATCGGCCAGGGTCAACCATGCGTTGGGCCTTCAGGACGAGAAAAAAACCAAAGCCATCGTGGCCGCAGCCGACGAGGTGATCGCGGGCGGGTATGCGGACGAATTCCCCCTGGTGGTATGGCAGACGGGCTCCGGTACGCAGACCAACATGAACGTCAATGAAGTGCTGGCCAATCGCGCCAGCGAAATTCTGGGCGGCGAGCGCGGCGAGGGCCGCCTGGTGCATCCCAATGACGATGTCAACCGCAGCCAGTCGTCCAACGATGTGTTTCCTACCGCCATGCATGTTGCCGCTGTAGAGGCCATGACCCACAAGCTCCTGCCAGCGATTGCGAAGTTGCGCGCGACGCTGGCGCAAAAAGCCCAAGACTTCGGCACCATCGTGAAGATTGGGCGTACCCATCTGCAGGATGCGACACCACTCACCCTGGGCCAGGAATTCTCGGGTTATGTCGCGCAGCTTGACCACGGCGAAAAGCATGTGCGTGCCGCCTTGCCGCACCTGTATGAACTGGCACTCGGCGGTACTGCCGTTGGTACGGGGCTGAATGCACCGAAGGGGTATGCGGAGCAAGTGGCGGCCGAACTGGCCACGCTGACAGGCCTGCCTTTTGTGACTGCACCCAACAAGTTCGAGGCGCTGGCCTCGGTCGACGGCCTGGTGCATGCGCACGGCGCCCTCAAGACACTCGCCGCCAGCATGATGAAAATCGCCAACGATGTGCGCTGGCTGGCCAGCGGCCCGCGCAGCGGCATCGGCGAGCTCAGCATTCCCGAGAACGAGCCCGGCTCGTCCATCATGCCGGGCAAGGTCAACCCGACGCAGAGCGAAGCCGTCACCATGCTGGCGGCACAGGTGTTCGGCAACGACGTGGCCATCAACTTCGGCGGTGCCTCGGGCAACTTCGAGCTCAATGTGTTCCGGCCCATGGTGGCGCACAACTTTTTGCAAAGCGTGCGCCTGCTGGCCGATGGCATGGTGAGCTTTAACGACCACTGCGCCGTCGGCATTGAGCCGAATCGCGAACGCATCGCCGAGCTGGTTGACCGC
>NZ_JBFUCA010000031.1:0-16566 GCF_056405475.1 Polaromonas sp. P1_G4 | reverse complement strand
ACGGCGGCGCTGCTGTGGATTGCCCTGCTTTTCCTGGTCGGCAAGATGCCCGGCGTGCACACCGGCGTGCAGCAGGCCACCACCAACTGGTGGTACGGGCACAACGTGCTGGGCCTGTGGTTCACGCCCGTGAGCGTGGGCGCCATCTATTACTTCCTGCCCAAAATCATCGGCCGGCCGATACGCTCCTACAACCTCTCGCTGCTGGGCTTCTGGACGCTGGCATTTTTCTACGGGCAGGTCGGCGGCCACCATCTCATCGGCGGCCCGGTGCCCGGCTGGCTCATCACGCTGTCGATCGTGCAGAGCGTCATGATGGTGATCCCCGTGATCGCCTTCAGCATCAACATGGGCGCCACGCTGCAGGGGCGTATGCACCTGGCGCGTTATTCGCCGACGCTGCGCTTCATGATGTTCGGCGGGCTGATGTACCTGGCCTCGTCGCTGCAGGGCTCTCTGGAGGCGCTGCGCAGCGTCAACCAGATCACCCACTTCACCCATTTCACGGTGGCCCATGCGCACCTGGGCGCCTATGCCTTCGTCACCATGGTGCTGTTCGGCGCCATCTATTTCATGATGCCCCGGGTGCTGAACTGGGAGTGGCCGTACCCGAAACTGATCACCCTGCATTTCTGGCTGGCGGCTGTCGGGGTGACGATATATTTTGTCGGGCTCACCATCGGCGGCTGGCTTCAAGGTGTGGCCATGCTGGATGCCGCCCAGCCCTTCATGGCTTCCGTCGAGCTGACCCTGCCCTACCTGAAATGGCGATCCGTGGGTGGCGGCCTGATGGTGCTCAGCCACCTGGTGTTCRTCGGCCATTTCCTGGCCATGGCGCTTCGTTTCGGGCCGGGCCGTGCGGGCGCCGCCCTCTTCTGGCCCAACGACGCACGCAGCGTTGAAATGGGAGCCGCTCATGGAAAATGAAGTCAAGCTGGCATCGGGCGCCATGGTGGCCCTGGGCATCGCCACGGCAGCCCTGGTGGTGATGCCCTACATGCAGGTGCGCGACATCAAACCGCCGCCGGAGCTGAAAAACTACACCAGCGCCCAGCTGCGCGGGCGCGAGGTCTACATCGCCAATGGCTGCGTGTATTGCCACAGCCAGCAGCCGCGTGACCGGAACTTCGGCCCCGACGCGGAGCGCGGCTGGGGCCGGGCCTCGGTGCCGGGCGATTATTTCTATGACAAGCCGCATTTGCTGGGCAGCATGCGCACCGGGCCGGACCTCTTCAACATCGGGGCGCGCCAACCGAGCAAGGACTGGCACCTGGGCCACCTGTACCAGCCGCGCGCCTATGTGCCCGGCTCCATCATGCCGTCCTACCCATATCTCTTCACGGTAAAGGACGCGAAAGACGCCGAAAGCGAGGGTGAGCAACCGCTGGCGCTGCCACCCGCCTATGGGCCGAACATCGGCCAGGTGGTCGTGCCTTCGCCCCAGGCGCTGGACCTGGTCAAGTACCTGCAGGGCTTGAACCACACCTACCCGGTGCTGCCACCCGCCCCCAAGCCCTGAGCCACACAAGGTCATCCCATGTTGAACGACAAGACATCTGAAAGCCGGGCCCAGGAGCGGGAACAGGCGGAGCCCTCTGAAAAAAGCCAGCCCATTCCGCTGATCTTCCTGGTCGGGGCATTGGCCCTGGTGCTGTGGGGCGCGGGCTACATCGTGCTGTCCGGCTCCTTCGGCCGCGCCGACCTGGGGGACAAGCGCACCCTGGCGGACCTCTCGGGCCCCGCACCGGGCGCTGCGGCCAACGGCAAACAGCTGTTCACCGCCAACTGCGTGGCCTGTCATCAAGCCACCGGCAAAGGGCTGCCCGGCGTGTTTCCACCGCTGGACGGCTCCGAATGGGTCACCGGCGACGAGCGCACCGTGGCCAACATCCTGCTGCACGGCGTCACGGGCGAGATCACCGTCATGGGCAACACTTTCAAGGGTGCCATGCCGGCGTTCGGGCAGCTCAGCGATGCCGAACTGGCCGCGGTGGCAAGCTACATCCGCGCCGAATGGTCCAACAAGGCGGGTGCGATCAAGCCCGAGCTGTTTGAAGCCGAACGCAAGGCCGGCACGCGCACCACACCGTTCAACGGCGCCGCCGAACTCAAGGCGCTGGCGGCCAAAAGCTCCTGAGCTGAAGGGGGTAGCAAGCGTGGTGGGCCAGCCCTGATGCTTCGCACCGCGTTGCTCAGCGCCATGCTGGCCCTGGCGGGCTATGCCGCCGCCGCGTGGCTGACGCACGACTTCCAGGTCTGGACCGCCGAGGGCGCCCGCCGGCTCGAAGTCGCGCTGCGACCTGTCGCAACTCCCGCAGTCAGCGTCGAAGGACCCGGCATCGCCCCTCAGGCGCTGTCGCAGCGGCTCGCCGACGGACAGTCCGTCACGCTGGTGGATTTCGTCTATACACGTTGCCAGACCGTCTGCCTGGCGATGGGCAGCAGCTTCCAGCAAATGCAGCAGATATTGCAGGCGAGGCAGGAGCGCGGCGGCAGGGTCAAGCTGCTGTCGATCAGCTTCGATGGGCGTCACGACAGCCCCGCCGTGCTGCAGGCCTATGCAGCGCGATTGAGCGCCGACCCGGCGCTATGGCGCTTTGTGCGTGTGCAGGACCCGCGGGACACCCAGCGCCTGCTGGCCGATTTCCAGGTCGTGGTGGTCCCTGACGGCCGCGGCGATTTTGAACACAACGCGGCGCTGCTGGTCATCGACCAGAAAGGCCGGCTGGTTCGCATTTTTGACTACGCGGAACAGCAGCTCGCGCTCGACTATGCGCAGCACCTTGCGCAGGCGGCCTCACCATGACGAGGCTGGCGCATCCCTCGCGCGGCACCCTGGCGGTTATGGCCGTCGCCCTGCTGTGCCTGCTGGCCTTGCCCGGCCTGCGGCATGGGCTGGAAGCCAGCATGACCCTTCACATGCTGGTGCAGTATCCCCTGCTGGCGCTCGCCGGCTATCTGCTCGCCGCAGCACTGCCGGGGCACTGGCTGGCTCGCCTGGGGCTCTGGAATGCCCACGGCATCAGCGGTTTGTTCGCGGCCGCGATGATGCTCGCGATCATGATGATTCCCCGCGTACTGGACCTGGCGCTGGTGGACAGCCGCATCGAAATCCTGAAAAGCCTGGCCCTGCTGGCCTGCGGCGCCGCCGTGCGCTTGTCCTGGCACGCGGCGGGGCTGCTGGTGCAGGGTTTCTTTCTGGGCAATGTGCTGCCGATGATGGCAGTCGTGGGCAACCTGTATGAAACTTCGCCGGTACGCGTCTGCAACGCCTACCTGCTGGACGACCAGGCCCGGCTGGGGCAGATGCTGGTCTGGATTGCAGCAGCGATTGCCGCTGCATGGTTTACCTGGCTGGTCCGTGCCTTGATGCAAAGAGACGCTGCCATGCTGCCTGACGATGCAGCAACGAAACCCACGGCACGCTGACACCACTCATGCCGCCGGGGTGCCACTCACATGGCAAGGTTCAGATCCACCTCCAGGCCTGCCCGCTTCATCTCACGTGCCAGCAGCAGCCGCCACAGGCCTGCCTCGTCGACCGAAATGCTTGTGGCACCCTTCAGGACATCCGGCAAGGCGTCGTCTTCGGACAGCAGGCAGGCAATGCGGTTGCGGCCGAGCGCGGCCAGCATGAATCCAATGGCCAGCATGGCCGCGGGCGCATCGGATTTGTTGCCCGGCAGGAGCAGCAAAAACGCCACATTGCGCAGCCCCTCCAGTTGATCGATGGAGACGGCGTCGAGTATCGCCGCCTCCAGCCCCAGCTGCTCCATGAACTGGCACGCGTCGCCCACGGCATCTCCGCCCAAGCCCAGGATAGCCACGCGAGAACCGGACACGGCTTGCGGTTCCGTGGCAGAAGAGGAAGGGAGATCTGTCTTGGACATGGGCATCCTCGTTGGAATGGAAGGTGAAGGTGTGGAGATCGGCTCCGGCTCCGGCTCCGGCTCCGGCTCCGGCTCCGGCTCCGGCTCCGGTTCCGGTGCTGCTGCTGCTGCTGCTGCTGGTGCTGCTGCTGGTGCTGGTGCTGGTGCTGGTGGGGGCGGTGACACCGGTTTCGCCTCCACAACCGGGTCCACCATCGGCGCTGCAGTGCCATCGAGGTAGTCGCTCAGCAGCTTCTTGGCCGCATTCACGCGCATGATGGCCAGATCGATCCCTTGCCTGACTTTTTGCTGGCGTTCGTCGTCCGTGAAGCGGTCGCCGAAAGTCTTGTCCAGCAGAAAATCCTGTATCGCGACGGCAAACTGCCGGTATTCGGGCGTGCCCACGCCAAAGCTGTCGGCCAGGGTGGTGTTGACTTTCTTTTGCAGGGACTCCACGCTCGAATCCCAGCCGGTTTGCGTCACCGATATTTTGAAGGCCCGCAGAATCTTGATCTGCCGATTGACCTTTTCGATCGCGTTCTCGATCTGGGCTTTATCGGGGGCGCCGGATGGTAGTGTATTTTTGCCGTTGGACATGCAGGTTCCTCATGCGACCAGCCCATACTGTAAGGCTTCTCTGGCCCCGGACTCAACACCAGCAATGCACGGCACCTTTTCACATCGGCATGCATCGGCCAGGAATGACCCGGCCATTCATTACACCTGCAGCGAAATCACCGTTCCGCCACCGCATGGCTCGCACGAGAACTTCACAGGCAGGAAGACTTCGATGGTCCGCGCATTGGTGCGGGTGTGCTCGGTCAGCTCCGTCGCCCAATAGTGACCCATCCGACCCTGCAGGCCCGCCAGTGCCATGGGAATCATCAGCTGGTCTGCCAGGTGCGGGCCTACCGGCGCCTCGTGGGCCTGGTAGGCCTTCACCTCCTGCAGCACGCGGCGGGCGACCTGCTCGGCACTCACGCTCTTTTCGCCATAGGCCGCAAAGACCTCGGTGATGTGCTCATAGCGCAGGACGGCCAACAGCGCGTTGCCCGGCCCTTCGTTGCTGCGCAGCCCGCGGTCGCGCAGGCAGCCTTCTTCCCAACCCAGCCCCTTGCGCAGCACGTCCAGCTCACGTTCCGCCACGCCTCTGGGCAGGCCAGCGTGCAGGCATTCGGCATAAGCCTCCAGCAACGCGCCGCGCTCCATGAGGTGAATGGCCGAAAAGCCCTGCGTGGGCGGATTCAGGCGCACGCGCGCCTCCCCGCCTCCCGCCGGGTAAAAACCGTGGCGGCGCAACTCAATGTCAAACAGGGCCTCTCCATTGCCGGCGAAACAAGGTGCCAGCAGCGACAGGAAGGAACACGACGGCGCCATCGGGTTGTGCGTCCCACCGCTGAGATGCAGCGTGGAGGCGGCCCTGGCCTGGAGCAGCGGCCACAGCACGGTTTGCAGCACCAGCATGCAGCTGCCGGCCGAGCCGACCGCAAATTCGTAGTCGCCCGCGCGCACCTCACCTGGCGTGAACAGCAACGTGGTTTCGCCAATCTGCACCGCCTGACCGGTGGCATTGACGGCGGAAGTCTGATCGACGCCGCCGCCCACAGACACGGCCGCGTTCACGCAGGCCAGGTGCTGGCGCATCAAGCCGGGCTTGGGCCGCTTCGCACGGATGTTGTCCATGCGAAACGGCTTGCCCGTCACCAGGCTGAGCGCCAGCGCGGTGCGCAAGATCTGCCCGCCACCTTCGCCTTGCGAGCCATCCAGTTCAATTATGTTTTTTACTTCAATTTTCATTGTTCTTCTTTTCTATCTTCAAAGCCAAGCCCGCCTGGCTCACGCGCCGCGCCTCTTCCACTCGCGCACGCTCCAACAGACGGCAAGGACGGCAGCGCACCGCGCAGCTTTCAATACGACCCTTGGCGATTTCATACCACCACTTCTGCTGCTTTGCCGTCCACACCTCGTGCGCACCGCAGTCCTTGCAGACAAAGGGCGTGTCGATGTAGAACGAGGGCAACAAACTCCAGGTGGTGTTATGCGCCAGTTGCGCGTGGTCCGCCGCCACAGCGCCCAAAGGCACTGACCTGGTTGAAATAAAGGGGTTGGGTGCCCGCGCCGCGCTCAGGCGTGCCAGGCGCTTGGCCTTGATCTCCTCCCGCCTTTGCTTTCCGCTCTTCATCACACGTCCTTTTGCGGGGCTCACCCCATTTCAATCTGTTTGACTCGCCACAAGGACGGAAATGGTGTTGCGAGCCGGGTTCCAGATTGTGAGACACCAAATTCCCCACCACTCCTTGCCGGAATCAAAGTAGGTACTCCACCCACTGCGCCCTGGATTCTGATCAGGGTCACCAACCCAATCCAAAACGCATAGGTTATTTGTCCGATCCGCCCCCAGAAGCTTCAGCCACTTCACGAAATTCTCTTGAGCGTCGGAATCTGTCCAACTGGTGCCGTAAGGTGGATCACGAAAGGCGTGAAACAACGGGGGGTGGATCTCAGGCAACCCCCGCGTTGTTACAAGCGCGTCAAACTCACCGGGCAGCAGGGTCTTGCTTTTTGCACTCTGGATGTCAGCCTTTATGTCAATTTCTTGAAAGGCCATCGCCAGTGCTGCTTTGTGCAAATCCTCCGAATACCGATAGGGCTCCACCTGAAAGACGTTGAACTGAAATGCGCAACGCGCTCGGATTAGCTCGGTCCGCAATTCAGCTATCGCGGGGCTCACCAATTCCACCAGATAGCTACTCGATGTTTGACTCATATTCCTTACCCCTTCACACACACCACCTGCTTCAACGTGTACACCACTTCCACCAGATCGCTCTGGGCCAGCATCACGGCGTCGATGTCCTTGTAGGCCATCGGAATCTCGTCGATCACCTCCGCGTCCTTACGGCATTCCACGCCTTGGGTAGCCTTGATCTGGTCTTCGACCGTAAACAGCTTTTTGGCCTGCGTACGGCTCATGGTGCGGCCGGCCCCGTGGCTGCAGCTCATAAAGCTGTCGGGGTTGCCCTTGCCGCGCACGATGAAACTTTTGGCGCCCATGCTGCCGGGAATGATCCCGAGCTCTCCCGCCTTCGCGCTCACGGCGCCCTTGCGGGTCACAAACACCTCTTGCCCAAAGTGCGTTTCCTTCTGCACATAGTTGTGGTGGCAGTTCACCGCCTCCACGTGCGTCTCAAACGGCTTGCTGATCACCTTGCGCAACGCGCCAATGGCGGCCTGCATCATCACCTCGCGGTTCAGGCGCGCAAATTTTTGCGCCCATCCCACACCGCGCACATAGTCGCCAAAGTACTGCGAACCTTCTTCAAGATAGGCCAGGTCTTTGTCCGGCAGGTTGCGCTGGTGCAGCTCGGCGTCTTTCTTCGCGAGCTCGATGAAGTGCGTGCCGATGGCGTTACCCACCCCGCGCGAACCACTGTGCAGCATGATCCAGACCCCGCCGCTTTCGTCGAGGCACACCTCGACAAAGTGGTTGCCGCCGCCCAGGGTTCCCATGTGGCGGTGGTTGTTGGTGTTCTTCAGGCGCGGGTAGTCCAGGCAGATAGCCTCGAACTCATCGACCAGCTGGCCCCAGGCCGCATCTGCCGCGCTGGGCGGGTTCGTCCAGGCGCCGACCTCGCGCACCGAACCATTCCTGCGGTAGGTCTTGGGCGCCGAGCCGTGCGGTACGGCTTTTTCGATCTCCGTGCGTAGCGGGCCCAGGTTGTCAGGCAGGTCTTCGGCGCGCAGCGTGGTCTTGCAGGCCATCATGCCGCAGCCGATATCCACACCGACGGCCGCCGGAATGATTGCCTTGAAGGTCGGGATCACGCTGCCGATGGTTGCGCCCAGGCCGTAGTGCACGTCGGGCATCACGGCCACGTGCTTGAACACGATGGGCAGGCGCGCGGAGTTCTCCAGCTGCTTCAGGGCCTGGGCTTCCACCGGCACGCCGTTGGTCCACATCTTTACCGGCACACCGCCGGGAACTTCATGTTGTTGGTAGTTCATTGTTGTTCTTCCTTTTTCAATAAAACGGATGACTAGAGCTTGTGAAATGAAATTTCGCCACTTGTTGCCAAGCTGGGGTTTGAACCCAGACCCCGCGCCTTTCAGCAAGAGAGCGTTTGCACGCCGCGTCTACCTGTAATTTCACGGGCATTCATCCAAAACCTTTTTGATCACCAGCAGCAACAAAATTGTTGAAATGGATACGTGCTCTACCAGACTGAGCTACGGTGCTGCAATGGGCTCGGGCACAAGCCCATTGCAGCACCGGCGGGATTCGAACCCGCGACCTCGGCATTAACAGTGCTGTAATTCCAATCGCATTTGCCGCTGGCAATCAAAACTTTTTGCTCTCTCTTCAAGAGCTTTCAAAAACACGACAAGATCGGTGAGATTTTCATGTGCATTCAGTTTCCTGTGATGCACATGGCCAGAGTCGAACCGGCTATATCCAATGTAATCCCGCCAGCATTCGTGCTTTTGAAAACCCTCTTGTCCATCTTTAAAAAAGGCCCCGCCTGAGGACTAACAGTTGGTGTGATAAAAACAGTTTGGATGTAATCACACCGGCATTCCTCAGGCGACGACGCTCAACACATCGAGTCATGGCTTACAAAGCCAGCTCGTCTATCAATCCGACCCAGTGGTCGGCTCCCAACGCTCCCGCGGCAAACAAGGCCAGTACCTTGAACACCTCATCGGTAAAACCGCCGATGTTCAGGATGTCAGGCCGTTCGAGCGCCTGCGTGTGGGCGTAAGGCTGGATGTCGATACACACCAACCTGGCTTGCGGGTTGCGTTGCTTGAACACTTCCCACTCACGCAAGGTTTGCGTCGCACCGGCACGCTTGCTATCCACCCACGACTCGTTGTCCGACACCAGCACCACCAGGTCTGCCTTGGCCTTACCGGCGTTCAACAGGGCCAACGGCGCCGAGCAGTTGGTTCCGCCACCGCCCACGGCAGCCAGTTTCTCCGCATTGGTCATCACCGAGTCACGCGGGTTCAACGACAAGTTGACGACTTTCTGCTCAAACGGCAGCGCCATGGTTGCCGGGTTCTTGCGCAGCAGAGCCGCAGCCACCAGGGCCGCCACGTCAATACAACGCACCGCACTGGTTGCAGAACCACGGTGTCCGGACACCGCCGAGCTCATGGAGCCCGACACATCAGGACACACCACCACCTTACCCACCAAAGCCGGCACGTTCTTCAACGCGATTTCCATCGCGTCTTGCAATGCTTCACGTACCTGCAGAGGAACGGTTTCATCCGTCGCTTTGTAGGCAGCCATCAACTGGTAGGGCAACACGCGGGCCTTCTCAATACTCTGCGCGTCACGCAGTTTGGCGGCAATGGCCTTTTCAGCCTTGGTTGTACCAAACACGCCGTGGCGCGCAAAGGTGTTGAGATTCTGTCGCACCATCTGCCACGAGCCATTCTTTGCAATCTGCGTCCACTGGTTGGTGGTCAGGTTCAAGGCCGTCAACATTTGAAACGGCACATCGGGCGCCACACCGCTGCGGTCCTTCTTGTAGGCTTCAAAAGCACGCGTCGCCTCGGGCAACTGGCTCACGTCAAAGTCACGGCCAATCAACCAGGCAAACCACGCGGCGCGCCAGGCCTCAGCCGGTTTGGGGTGAACCATCTTCACGACGTCGGCCAACGACGGGCTGTTACCCACGCTGGCGTTCAGCAGCTGCTTCTCGCTTGCATTGCACAACCAGGCCTGCACCAACTTCTTGGGACGCGAACCCATTGACTTACGGCCCACACGGCCGCTACGCAGAATTTGCACCACGTTACGCAGCATCTTGCCGTTGTCTACCACGCGAGGAAACGCCTTGGCAAACAGTGCCACATCGCGGGTCGCCAGCGAGGCCAACAGCAGCGCCGGCAYGTCTTTCATATGGCCACGCTCGCGGGCATAGATGGCAGTTTTGGCCACGAAGCCCGCATCAACCTGCGCAGCCAGTTCCAGCACTTTGTCCAATTGCTCGGCAGCGCCTGCGTAGTAAACATTGTTCAGGCAACCGGTGACGGCCAATTGCACCAAAGCATGCCGGGGTGCCAAGGCATAAGCGACACCACCAGCCTCGTTGGCGATGGTGGCAGCTGGCAGGAAACTGCCTTTGCTGCTTTGAAATAGTTGTGTGTTTGCCATGTTCCTAGTCCTTGTTTGCATTCACCGTTGTGGTGACGGGATATACATTGCAGGTGGCGTGCCAACTCTTTAAAAGAGATCACCAATTTCTCTAAGCAATTGATTTCATTTGATAATTTTTCAATTAATCAAAAATTCACCAGTTTTTTTAAACTTATACTTCTTGAGTTCTTAGCTTTAAAGCTAGTACATTAGAAATATGAAGAAGAAAGTGGTGATGGGGTTCCTGGGTACCCAGCTGGATTCGGGCCTGAGTGCTTCGCGTTGGGAGAAATGGCGGCCGACAGTTTCAATCGCACAGCATGAAGACCTGATCGTCGACCGGCTGGAGCTGATGCACGACGTGCGCAACAAAGCGCTGGCCGAAAGGGTGCGCGAAGACGTGGTTCAGCTCTCGCCCGGCACCGAGGTTCGCCTGGTCGAGATGAACCTGGCCAATCCCTGGGATTTCGGCGAGGTCTACGGCGCGCTGTATGACTGGATGCGCGCCTACGCTTTCGACACTGAGCGCGAAGAGTACTGGGCGCACATCACCACCGGCACCCATGTGGCGCAGATCTGCCTGTTCCTGCTGGTCGAGGCGCGCTTCATTCCCGGCGTTCTGTTGCAGACGGCGCCGCCCAGGGGCCGGCAAGGCCAGGGCGTGGGCAGTTATGAACTGATTGACCTGGACCTTTCGCGGTATGACGCGATCAACACGCGGCTTGCGGTGGCGCAACAAGATGCAGTGTCCTTTCTCAAAAGCGGCATCGCCACACGCAACCCCCGCTTCAACAAGTTGATTGAGGAAATCGAACACATCGCCGTCCAGAGCAAGGCGCCCATCCTGCTGACGGGGCCCACGGGTGCGGGCAAGTCGATGCTGGCGCGGCGAATCTTCGAGCTCAAAAAGTCGCGCCACCAGGTCAGCGGCAGCTTTGTCGACGTGAACTGCGCGACGCTGCACGGCGACGGTGCGGGCTCCACGCTGTTCGGCCACAAGAAGGGGGCGTTCACCGGTGCGGCCAATGACCGTCCCGGCTTGCTGCGCACCGCCGACAAGGGCGTGCTGTTTCTCGACGAGATTGGCGAGCTGGGCCTGGACGAGCAGGCCATGCTGCTCAAGGCCGTGGAAGAAAAACGCTTCCTGCCCGTAGGTGCCGACAAAGAAGTCGAAAGCAGCTTCCAGCTGATCGCCGGTACCAACAAGGACTTGCGTCTGGAAGTCGCCCGCGGGCGCTTCCGCGAGGACCTTTTTGCGCGTATCAATCTGTGGACTTACACCCTGCCCGGCCTCAGCCAGCGCCGGGAGGATATCGAGCCCAACATGGACCACCAGCTCACGCTCGCATCCGAGGATCTGGGCAGGAAAACCCGCATGACCGCTGAAGCCCGCGCAGCCTACCTGCGATTTGCACAATCGGGCGAGGCCATCTGGGCTGGCAATTTTCGCGACTTGAGCGCATCCATCACCCGCCTTGCCACGCTGGGTGACAACGGCCGCATCGGCGCAAGCCTGGTGGAGGCCGAGATCGCGCGGCTACGCTGGCAATGGCAGGCCACAGAACGGGAAGCTAGCGGCGGCGCTGCCTCACTCGCCGAATTAATGGGAGGCGCCGCGGACACACTCGATTATTTTGAACAGCTACAGCTTCAGGCCGTGATTGAGGTCTGCCGCAAAAGCGCCTCCCTCAGCGACGCCGGGCGGGCGCTCTTCAATGTATCGCGCACCCAGCGCAGCGTAGTGAATGATGCGGACAGGCTGCGCAAATATCTGCTGAAATTTGACCTGACCTGGGAGAAGCTGTCGACCTGAACCCGGGTACAAACCCGAAACACAAGGCCACGCAGCCCTATTCGCTCATCACCACCAGCACCTGCGCGTCGCTGCGGCCCAGCGAAAGGTAGATGTGGCCCACGCCGCTGTCGAAATAGGCCGACTCATGGCGCGCCACTTCGATGATTTCGCCGGTCTCGAACTCGATGCGCACCCGGCCCGACAGAACGATCACGAACTCCTGCCCTGCGTGGCGGATAAAGTCGGGGAACTGGCTGCGGCTGCGCGCCACGATGCGGCCGTGCATCGGCGTCATGCGCTTGCCCGGAAAGCCGGCGGCCAGCGCGCCGTAGTCATAGTTGCCCGAGCTGTAGGCCGGCGCACCGCCTGCTTCGGACCAGACCACCACCGGCTTTGCAGCGCCAGGGGCCGGCGCCGCGGCTCGCGCGTCCAGCAGCTGCCCCACGTCCAGCGATAGCGCCCGCGCTACGGCGGCCAGCTTTTCATAGCTGACCGAAATCTGGCCCAGCTCCATCTTGGACAGCGTGGACAGTGCCACGCCGGAACGGCCGGACAGGTCCTTGAGCGTCAGCCGCCGCGCCTTGCGGTGCCCGCGCAGGCTCAGGCCGAGCCGCACCCGGTCCGCCTCGGGGGCGGCGGCAGGGTTGCGGGCGGGGCGTGCAGGCATGGTGTTTTCCCTTTTTTCGAAAAATCCCGGTAAATGGGCTGGACAGGCATGATTCTCGCATGTGAGAATTCTCAAATGAGAGAATTTGACATCCTTATCTTCGGCGCCGGCATTGCGGGCGCATCTTTGGCCTGGCGCCTGGCCGGGCAACGCAGCGTTGCGCTCGTCGAACGTGAATCCCAGCCGGGGTTTCACTCCACCGGCCGGTCGGCGGCCATGTTCATGGAAACCTACGGCCCGCCCACGGTGCGGGCGCTGACGCGTGCGAGCCGCGGGTTTTACGAACGGCCGCCGGAAGGGTTTCACCCGGCGCTGATACAGCCCCGGGGCGTGCTTTACCTCGCCACGCACGGCCAGGAAGAAGAACTGGCGCACACGCGCCAGGAACTGTCCGCAAGCTGCCCCGGCCTGGTGACGCTGGACGCCGGCACCACGCTGGCCCATGTGCCCTGCCTGCGGCCCGATGTGGTGCACGGCGCGCTGTACGACGCAGGTGCGCAGGACATGGATGTGCATGCATTGCACCAGGGCTTTCTGCGCGGCTTTCGCCAGAAGGCCGGTGCCGACGGGGAGCTGCGCACCGCCGCCACCCTGACACAGGCCACCCACGACGGCCAGCGCTGGACCCTGCAATTCAGCGATGGCGAGACGCTGCGCGCCAAAACCGTGGTGAATGCCGCAGGCGCCTGGGCTGACGAGCTGGCCGCCATGTTTGGCGCGCAGCCCATCGGCCTGGTGCCGCACCGGCGCAGCGCCTTTACCTTCAAGGCGCCCGAGGGCATGGACGCCTCACACTGGCCCGCCGTGGTGGGTGTGGATGAAAGCTACTACTTCAAGCCCGATGCCGGGCAGCTGCTGGGCTCACCCGCCAATGCGGATCCGACGGTTCCGCACGACGTGGTTCCTGAAGAGCTGGACATTGCCATGGGTATCCACCAGATCGAAAGTGTGTCGACACTGACGATCCGCCGCCCTTCCAGTACATGGGCCGGCCTGCGCTCTTTTGTACCCGACGGGGAAATGGTGATTGGCCATGACAACGCCTGCCCCGGCTTTTTCTGGCTCGCGGCGCAGGGCGGCTACGGCATCCAGAGCGCGGCAGGTGCAAGTGCGCTGGCCGATGCACTGATCCGCCAGGCTGCGCTGCCTGAAGAATTGGCCCTGCAAGGCGTTGATGCGTCCAGGCTGTCTCCTGCCCGGTTGCGTTAAACCTTGAGCCAACCCCCTTCGAATCACTCCTTTCCGATTGATCAAATTTTCAACGAGGCCTACCATGCACCACATGTCTTTCAAAGCAATGCGCCGCACGCTGATCGCCAGCGCCTTCTTTTCCTGCGGGCTTGCCGCCATGGTTGGACCCGCCCATGCGGCCGATTTTCCTGACCGCCCGGTGACGCTGGTCGCGCCCTTCCCTGCCGGCGGTGCGGCCGACGTGCTGGCGCGTATCCTGGGCAAGGCCCTGGGTGACCAATTGGGCCAACCCGTGGTGGTTGAAAACAAGCCGGGCGCCGGCACCGCCATAGGCGCCGCCGCAGTGGCCAACGCCAAGCCCGACGGCTATACCCTGCTCGTGAGCTCCAACTCCACCTTCACGCTGAACCCCGCGCTGCAACCCAAGCTGTCTTATGACCCGGCCAGGGGCTTTGACGCGATAGGCATGGTGGGCTCGGTGGCGCTGGCCATGCTGGTGAATCCGTCGGTCACGGCCACCGACGTGCACCAGTTCGTCGCGGCGGCCAAGGCCAATCCGGACAAATACCTGTACGGCAGCTTCGGCAATGGCACCAGCTCCAACTTCGCCGGCGCGATGTTCAATACGGCCACGGGCCTGAAGATGACGCATGTGCCCTACAAGGGCTCCGGCCCCCTGATGACCGATCTGATCGGCGGCCAGATCCCGGTGTCTTTCGACACCGTGGTCGCTGCATCGCAGCAACTCAAGTCCGGCAAGATCCGCGTGCTGGCCGTGGCCATGAACAAGCGCTCGGCCCTGCTGCCCAATGTGCCGACCATGGCCGAGGCCGGCTACCCGGCCGTCGACATGAACGCCTGGCTGGCCGTGGTGGCGCCCAAGGGCTTGCCGGTGCCCGTCAAGGCACGGCTGGAAAAAGCTTTGGCGACGGTGATGGCCAATCCCGAAACACTGGACAAGCTCAAGGCCGCTGGCTTCGAACCCGGCTATACCGCGGTTCCCGACTGGTCCGGCTTGGTGACGGCCGAGATCGCGCGCATGAAGGCGCTGGCCGAACGCTCTCAAATAAAAACCGACTGAACAAGACACTCATATGCGATCCACTCTTCCAGRCATCTCCGCCGTCGAACTCCGCAGCCTGATCGCCAGCCGCGAGGTATCGCCGGTGGAGCTGATGGACGCCTGCATAGACCGCATCGAACGCCTCAACCCCGCCATCAACGCGATCTGCGCGACCGACTTCACGCGTGCGCGCGAGGGTGCACGCGAAGCCGAAGCGCAAGTGATGCGCGGCGCACCGCTGGGCCCTTTGCACGGACTGCCGCTGGGGGTGAAGGATCTGCAGGACACCGCGGGCCTGCTCACCACCTACGGCAACATAGGACTTCGCGGCAACGTGCCGGCCAAAGACAACGCGCTGGTGGCCAAACTGCGCGCGGCGGGCGCCATCGTCACGGCCAAGACCAACGTGCCCGACATGGGTGCCGGCGCCAACTCACGCAACCCGGTGTGGGGCGCGACGGGCAACCCGTTCAACCCCACGCTCAACGCCGGCGGTTCTTCCGGCGGCTCGGCGGCGGCGCTGGCAGCCGGCATGCTGCCGATCTGCACCGGCTCCGACACCGGCGGCTCGCTGCGTATCCCGGCTTCGCTCTGCGGCGTGGTCGGCCTGCGGCCTTCGCCCGGACTGGTGGCCAACGATGCCCGGCCACTGGGCTGGTCCGTCATCTCCGTACTCGGCCCCATGGGGCGCAACGTGGCCGATACGGCGCTGCTGTTTGCCGCCAGCGTAGGCGCGAACCCACGCGACCCGCTTTCCTACCCGGTGGATGCCTCCACATTCTGGCCCTTGAAGCAGGTGGACCTTTCCACCTTGCGTGTGGGCACCACGGAAGACTTTGGCATGTGCATCGTGGACCCGGAAATCCGGCGCGTGTTCCGCCAGCGCGTGGAAGCCATCCGGCCGCTGGTAGCGAGCTGCGAGCCGATAGACCTTGAGCTGGGCGATGCCGACCGCGCCTTTGACACGCTGCGCGCAGAAAGTTTTGTCGCGGCATTCGCTGACACCTACCGCAACGCGCCCGAAACGCTGGGCCCGAATGTACGCGCCAACATGGAAATCGCAGCCGCCATCACCCTGGCGGACCGCGCCTGKGCGCACCTGGAACAAACACGCATTTCGCGCCGCTTTGCCAAAGCTTTCGAGCAGTACGACATCATCCTGGCGCCCGTCACGCCGGTCACGCCCTTCCCCTGGACAGAGCTGTATGCCGGCAACATCGACGGCCAGGCCATGCGCAACTACTACCACTGGCTGGGCCTGACCTATGTGGTGACCCTGGCCACCAACCCGGCGCTGGCGTTGCCCTGCGGCAAGGACGAACACGGCATGCCTTTCGGGCTGCAGGTGATTGGACGGCTGCACGCCGATGCGCAACTGCTGGCCGCATGCCAGGCGCTGGAACAGGTCTTTGAAGCCAGCGATACCTTGCGCAGGCCGCAACCCGATTTGCAAACTTTGCAGACGGCACGGCCGGAACTCAAATCCATCGTCACGCATCCGCCCGAGATCAGCGCGGCGCCCGGCACGGGTGGTTTGACGGCCGTGTGAGGTTTTTTCCCTGTTTTATTTACCAAACAGGCCCGAAACGCAGGCAGAACCTGCGCAAGTAGCTACAAAATCAATAGCGCCCGGAAGTCATTGACGTTGGTATGTGTGGGCCCGGGAATGACCAGGCCACCCAGCGGCTCGAAGTAGCCGTAGGCGTCGTTGCGGTCCAGGTACTGGTCCAGCTTCATGCCTTTGGCCAGTGCGCACTGCAGCGTGTCGGGCGCCACATAGGCACCCGCGTTGTCCTCCACGCCATCAATGCCGTCGGTGYCAGCTGCCAGCGC
>NZ_JBFUCA010000030.1:0-16603 GCF_056405475.1 Polaromonas sp. P1_G4 | reverse complement strand
AGCAGTGGCCTGTTACAGAACGTCAACTCATTACCGGCGTCTTCACCGATATCGACGACACCTTGACCACGGAGGGCGAAATCACACCCGATGCGCTGGAGGCTTTGGGCGAATTGAAAGCTGCAGGGTTCAAAGTCGTGGCGATCACCGGGCGGCCTGTCGGCTGGAGCGAGCCTTTCGCGGCGAGTTGGCCGGTGGATGCCATCGTGGCGGAGAATGGTGCGGTGGCGCTGCTGCCGGAGCAGGTTTTAGGCAAAGAAGTCCCGGAATCCGCACCAGCCGTGCGCAAGCAGCTATCAAAAATATACCGACAGGATTCCGCGACACGCGCTGCCAACTTCGCTCGCATGCAGTCCGTGCTGGCGCGCATCGAGTGCGAGATGCCAGGTGTGCACCGCGCCACCGATTCACCAGGCCGCGAGACCGACATTGCCATTGACCACAGCGAATTTGTGCAACTGAGCGACGCGCAAATCGCTGCGGTGGTGGCGCTGATGAAAAGCGAGGGCATGCACGCCACCGTCAGCAGCATTCACATCAACGGCTGGTATGGCAGCCACAACAAGCTCGAAGGCGCGCGCTGGATCGTCCGGCAGCTCTGGCAGCGCGACCTGGACGCCGAGATGGACCTATGGGTCTATGTGGGCGATTCGACCAACGACCAACTGATGTTCAAGACTTTCGCCAACAGCGTGGGCGTGGCCAACATCGCGCGCTTTGTGCCGCAGCTGGCGCACTTGCCGCGCTATGTGACGCACGGCGAGCGCGGTGCCGGCTTTACCGAAGTGGCGAAGATGTTGCTCACCCCTATCGGGACTCACTGCCTGTAGTCCCTTTTCCCCTTGCAGGGGACGAGGCCTGCGGTCCGGCAAAGCCGGTTCCGCGGCCTCCGCTGGTCAATGGCAGGCGGCCGCGCGGCGCACTGAGCCCCACCGCAACCAAGCGCCCAATGCGGCCACTGCCAATACAAGCGCAGCGTAGCCCTCCGCCGTGGCGGGCAGACCTAGCGGCGCAATCAAACGCCCAGCCAGCATGGCCGGCACGCTGAAGGCCAGATAGCTGGTGGCATACAGCGCGGCAAATAATTCAGCCCGCTGATGCGGCTGCGCCAGCGGCGCGAGGGTCTGCACCTGCGCAGAGAAAGCCGAGCCGCCGCCAAAACCGGCCAGCGCTGTTCCTGCAAAAAACAGCGCCACGGAGCGCGTGGCCAAAGACACGGCCACCAGCCCCGCACCCACAGCCAGCAAGCTCATGCCGACGGCGCTCATACGCACCGGCGACAGTTTTTTCAGCAAAGTTGGCGACGCGGCGCCCAGACCGAAGAAGGTGGCAATGGCCAGGCCGTTGACGATGCCGTCATGGATGCCGAAGATTTGCTGCAGCATGGAAGGCACCAGCGACAGGTACAGGCCCGCGAGCGACCACACCGCCAGCATCGTCGGCACGCCACGGAAGAATTCAGCGCGCGCCTGCACCGGTATCGAAATGCGCGGCACCAGCGAGGCCAATGCGCCGGGGCGCGGCGTGGCGCTTTCGGGCAGAAAGAGCGTAGCCACCGCACCCACGACGCAAATCGCAACCAGCACACCAAACACCAGCGGCACCGGGTGCAGCGCAAACTTGACGGCGATGCCGGTGAGCAACGCGCCCACAGCCAGCCCCGCCAGCGGCGAGACGCTGCCGATCATCGCGCCCAGGCGTTTTTGCGCGGCCGGTGCGGCCTCGACCACCGCCGCCGTCAGCGCGCCGCTGACCATGCCGGTCGCAATGCCCTGCACGATGCGCGCAGCGATGATGCCGTTGATGCTGTCGGCCAGCAAAAAGGTCAGCATGGCGCCGGCCTGCAGCAGCAAGGCGGTGAACACCACGGGCCGACGGCCGATGTGGTCAGACAGCGAGCCGGCCACCAGCAGCGAAGCCAGCAGCGCAATCGCATAAATCGCAAATGCCACCGTCAGCAGCGCCGGCGAAAAGCCCCACTGCTGCTGGAAGACGACAAACAGCGGCGAAGGCGCACTGCCCGCCACAAAGAACGCRAACAGAAGGATGGCCAGCAACGGGAAGGCGGCTGCGGGCGGCAGCTGCCAACGGGTGGCAGAGGACTTTGAAGAGGCAGGGGCGGTCATGGGAAACGCTCAACTTTCTTAAAGCGAATATATTTGCGTTTGAGAATTCTACGCCAATTTAAAAATTAACGCAAAGATCATTGCTTTAGGTTAAAGTTAGCCCTAATGAGCACTCTACAAACACCCCCGAACAAACGCCCCGGCGGACGCAGCGCCCAGGTGCAAATCGTGGTGCGCAAGGCGCTGGAAGAGCTGATTGCCCAGGAGGGCCGCGACAAAGTCACCGTGCCGGCCGTGGCCGAGCGCGCCGGCGTGAGTGCTTCCAGCATTTACCGGCGCTGGGGCGACGTGAACGGCCTGCTGGGCGAAACCGCTCAGCAGCGGCTGGACCCGAACCGCCCCTTGCCTGAGACGGGCGACCTGAAAGCCGAACTCACGGCCTGGGCCAAAGAACTGATCAACCACCTCAACAAGCCAGGCAATGCCTCGCTGCTGAAGGCCGCTGCCGCGCTGGCGGGATCAGAAGAAACCAACTGCCTGAAAAACCGCCGCAACGAAGCCACGGTTCTGGTCAAACGCGCCCAGACCCGCGGCGACGCCACACCCACCGTGCAGCAGGTGCTGGACCACATGATGGCCCCCATCATTTACCGGTTGATTTTTGGCGCTGGCGTTGAACCGACGCTAGCCGATCAGCTGGCCGACGAACTGTTTGCGCTAGCCAACCCCGTCAGTAAGTAAACCGAGAAGCCAGCAGAGGCCGCGGAACCGGCTTCGCCGGGCCGCCAGCCTCGTCCCCTGCAAGGGGAAAAGGGATTACACGCAGTGAATCCCGATAGGGGTGTGCCTACTTTCAGTTGGGCTTGGCGAGGCCTAACTTATCGATCAGCACCTTCTCCCGCCCAACGGTGTCTTGCGCAAACTTCGTGTAGTCCGCCGAGCTCAGGTAGTTGGGCAGCATGTCGTAACRGCCCAGCGCCGCAACATAGCTGGGTTCTTCCATCGCTTTCTTGAAGGCATCGTGCAGGCGCTTGACCACCTCGCGCGGCGTACCTTTGGGTGCGCCTATGCCAAAGGGCGAGTTCTGCACGATGTCATAGCCCAGCTCTTTCAGCGTGGGCGCGTTCGGGAATTTATCGAGCCGCTTCTCGCCCCAGGTATTGAGCACACGCAGCTTGCCGGCTTCGACCTGCGGCGCAAAGCCGGTGCTGTCGGCGCCCGCCATCAGCTGGCCGCTGACCAGTGCCAGCATCAGGTCAGCGCTGCCTTTGTAGGGCACGTGCTGCAGCTCGATGCCGGCCTTCTGCGCGATGAGCTCGGTCGTCAGGTGCGGGCTGGTCAGCGTGCCCGTCGAGCCGTAGGTCAGCTTGCCGGGGTTGGCCTTGGCATAGGCGACAAAGTCAGCCCAGGTCTTGAACGGGCTGTCGGCAGGCACCACGATGCCGAAGGCGTAGCCGGTCACGTTGATCACGTAGCTGATGTCCTTGACCGGGTCCCAGTTGATCTTGGTGGTGTAGCCAAGGCGGAACACACCCAGCGGAATCTGCGCCAGCGTGTAGCCGTCGGGCTGCGCGCTTTGCAGCTGCTGGGCCGGCAGGGTGYCGCCCGCGCCGGGCTTGTTCTCGACGATCACCGTCTGGCCCAGAATTTTCGAGGCGTTGTCGGCCAGCGAACGCATGGTGATGTCGGTCGGCCCGCCGGCCGGAAAGGCGACGATCAGCTTGATCGGTTTGACCGGGAATTTTTGCGCATGGGCAGCACCCCACACGCCAGCGAGGGAAATGGCCAGGGCGGCGGTGATCTGCAGTAAAGGACGGCGTTGCATCGGTGTATCTCCTGATCCTGAAAGTATGGCGGCTTGAAGCCCATATCATGCGTGCAGCAAGCCGCCGTCGCATCAGGGCAACACCTGAAAGTTGTCACGTCGGCGTCAGCCAAATCTTAAAGCGTTTTATGCGTTTCAACCATACAGGACGAGCGCAAACAGCTATCAATTCAATAGCAAATCACAAACACCCCCTGCAAGCAGGGGCCGCGGGACTGGCTTAGCCAGACCGCAGGCGCCGCCCCTGGAAGGGGGAAGGTGCTACACGAAGTGAGCGTCCGACGGGGTGAACTAATTCGCCGCCCCCTCGAGGGGGGAACAGGCTACACGGAGTGAGCCTGGACGGGGGTGGATCTATTCAGCACGCTTCCCAAGGCTTTCCCTGTATGCGTGCCGAGCTTGACGACAGCCTCAGGCGGTGCCGAAGCCACCACGCGCCCACCGGCGTTGCCGCCGTCCGGCCCCAGGTCAATCACCCAGTCGGCTTCGGCGATCACGTCCAGGTCGTGTTCGATCACCACCACGCTGTGCCCGCCGTTGACGAGGCGGTGCAGCACGTGGATCAGCTTTTCGACGTCGGCCATGTGCAGGCCCACCGTGGGTTCATCCAGCACATACAGCGTGTGCGGCGCCTTCTGGCCGCGGCGCGTGATGTCGTCGCGCACCTTGCTGAGCTCGGTCACCAGCTTGATGCGCTGCGCCTCGCCGCCTGACAGCGTCGGCGAAGGCTGGCCCAGGGTGAGGTAACCCAGGCCCACGTCTTTCAGTAACTGCAGCGGGTGGCTGATGTTGGGCATGGAAGAGAAAAAATCCATCGCCTCATCCACTTCCATCTTCAGCACGTCGCCGATGTTCTTGCCGCGCCAGGTCACGGCCTGCGTTTCAGGGTTAAAGCGCGCGCCGTGGCAGGTTTCGCACAGCACTTTCACGTCGGGCAGGAAGCTCATGCCGATGGTGCGCACGCCCGCGCCTTCGCAGGTGGGGCAGCGGCCTTCGCCGGTGTTGAAGGAAAAGCGCCCGGCGCTGTAGCCGCGCGCGCGGGCTTCCAGCGTGTCGGCAAACAGCTTGCGTATCGTGTCCCAAAAACCGATGTAAGTCGCCGGGCAGGAGCGTGGCGTCTTGCCGATGGGCGTCTGGTCGACTTCCAGCACGCGGTCTACCGCCGCATAACCCTCGATGCGTTCGCAGCCGGTCCAGTCGGGTGTCTTGCCCTTGTCGTCGGCGTCGCGGCCCGACTTGGTCGAGCGCTGCATGACACCCGCATGCACATTGGTCAGCAGCACGTCGCGCGCCAACGTTGATTTGCCGGAGCCCGACACACCCGTCACCGCCACCAGCCGGTACAGCGGCACGGTGACCGACACATCCTTGAGGTTGTGCAGATCGGCATTGACCACGGTGAGCCAGGAGGTGAAAGGCCCGGCGGCCACCGGGGCCGTATTGTGCAGCGCGCTGGCACTGGCTGCGGCGGCTTTCAACGCGGCTGCTTTGAGCGTGGCCGCTTTCTGTTTGCTCACCGGCTTGGCGTTAACGTCAACGGGCGCTTCTTTCAACACGGCCACCGGCGCTGCGCCCTTGCGCGTTTCACGYCGCAGCTGCAGCGGGTGAATCAGCGGGTTCGCCAGGTAGCGTCCCGTCAGAGATTCCGGCACAGCCGACAGTTGCGCCGCCGTGCCTTGTGCAACCAGCGTGCCGCCGCGCTTGCCCGCACCGGGGCCGATGTCGATGATGTTGTCGGCGCGGCGGATCGTGTCTTCGTCATGCTCGACCACCACCAGGGTGTTGCCGCGGTCGCTGAGTTTGCCCAGCGCGCTCAGCAAAATCTGGTTGTCACGCGGGTGCAGGCCGATCGTCGGCTCGTCCAGCACATAACAAACGCCCTGCAGGTTGGATCCCAGCTGCGCCGCCAGGCGGATACGCTGCGCCTCGCCGCCCGAGAGCGTGGGTGCACCACGGTCCAGCGTGAGGTAGCCCAGGCCCACGTCTTCGAGGAATTCGAGGCGACTTTTGATCTCGGGAATCAGGTCGCGCGCGATGCCGGCTTCACGGCCCAGCAGCGCGAGTTTTTCGACCCAACCCCGCACGTCCGTCACCGACAGCGCTGCGATGTCGGCAATGCCGACGCCCGCAAACTTCACCGCGCGGGCCTTGGCATTGAGGCGCGTGCCTTCGCAGGTCGGGCAGGCGGTGCCGGCCACGTCTTCCACTTCGGGTTCGGCAAAACTTTGCTCGCGGCCCTTGTTGTCGTCGTCCATCACCGAGTCGTCAAACACCTTGCGCTGTTCCTTGGTGAGCTTGACGCCCGTGCCGACGCAGTCGGGGCACCAGCCGTGCTTGCTGTTGTAGCTGAAGAGACGCGGGTCCAGCTCGGCATACGAGGTGGCACAAATCGGGCAGGCACGCTTGGTCGAAAAGGCGATCAGCTTGCCGATGTTTTTGGCGCTGGCGCCGGCCATCATCGCGCCGCGCAAACCATCCAGCGGCGCCAGCACATGGACAACGCCCTTGCCGTGCTCCAGCGCGGTCGCGAGCGCGGCACGCAAGGCGGCCTCGTTGTCGGGCGACACATGGATGTCGGCAATCGGCAGCTCGACCGTGTGTTCCTTGAATCGGTCAATGCGCGGAAAGCCCGTGGTCGGCAAAAACTCGCCGTCGATGCGCAAATGCGTGTAGCCGCGCGGGCGCGCCCAGTCAGCCAGCTCGGTGTAGACGCCCTTGCGTGCGATCACCAGCGGGGCCAACAGGCCGATGTGCTGGCCACGGTAGGTTTTGATCAGCTGCGCGGCGATGCTTTCAGGGCTTTGCGGCATCACGGCCGCGCCGTCCTTGGTGCAGTGCTGGATGCCCAGCTTCACATACAGGAGGCGCAGGAAATGCCAGACCTCGGTGGTCGTGCCCACGGTGGACTTGCGGCCGCCGCGCGAGAGGCGCTGCTCGATCGCCACGGTGGGCGGAATGCCGTAGACCGCGTCCACCTCGGGCCGGCCCGCCGGCTGCACGATGCTGCGCGCATAGGCGTTCAGCGATTCGAGGTAACGGCGCTGGCCTTCGTTGAACAGGATGTCAAAGGCCAGCGTGGACTTGCCCGATCCCGACACGCCGGTCACCACATTGAACTTGCCGCGCGGAATGTCGACCGACAGGCTCTTGAGGTTGTTCTCTTTGGCGTTGACGATCTGGATCAGGTTGGAGAAGGCCGGGCGTGTAGCCCAGACCTTGGGACGCGACTCTTCAACGCCGTGCACCTTGCCCATGGCCTGCTCGTATTCGCGCAGGGCGAGCGCCGTGTGAGAGGTCGGGTGCTGGCGCACTTCTTCGGGCGTGCCCTGCGCCACCAACAGGCCACCGCCCTCTCCGCCTTCGGGGCCGAGGTCGATCAGCCAGTCGGCCGAGCGGATCACGTCCAGGTTGTGTTCGATGACGATCAGCGAGTGACCGGCTTCGAGGAGCTTGCGCAGCGCGCGCATCAGCTTGGCGATGTCGTCAAAGTGCAGGCCGGTGGTCGGCTCGTCAAACAAAAAGAGCGTGCCACGGCCTGGTTGCCTGAGTGCCAGCGCCTGCTTGCTGGCGCTCGCCGTCTTGCTGGCATTGGCCAGAAAGCCCGCGAGCTTGAGGCGCTGCGCCTCGCCCCCCGAGAGCGTGGGCACGGGCTGGCCCAGCTTCACATATTCCAGGCCCACATCGACGATGGGCTGCAGGGAACGCACCACTTCGCGGTCTTGCGCAAAGAGCGCAATCGCCTCGCTCACCGTGAGGTCCAGTACGTCGGACACATTGAGCAGGCGCGGCTTCACGTCGCCTATCGCCTTGCGTTCAATCGTCACTTCGAGGATCTCGGCGCGGTAACGCTTGCCGTCGCAGTCGGGGCAGCGCAGGTAGACGTCGCTGAGGAACTGCATCTCGACATGCTCGAAGCCCGAGCCGCCGCAGGTCGGGCAACGCCCGTCGCCGTTGTTGAAGCTGAACTTGGTGGCGGTGTAGCTGCGTTGTTTGGCCAGCGGTGCCAGCGCGAACAGGTCACGCACGGCGTCCCACGCCCCCACATAGCTGGCGGGATTGGACCGCGCCGTCTTGCCGATGGGCGACTGGTCGACAAACACCACATCGGTCAGGTGGTCAGCGCCCATTAGCCGGTCGTGCAAACCCGGCGTTTCAGTCGCCTTGCCAAACTGGCGCAGCAAGGCCGGCGCCAGGATGTCCTGCATCAGCGTGGACTTGCCCGAGCCGCTGACGCCCGTTACGCAAACCAGGCGCTGCAGCGGAAAGTCGACGGTCAGGTTCTTCAGGTTATGGTCACGCGCGCCTTCGAGGATGAGGCGCGGGGTGTTGTCGGTTACCGCACGCTTGAACCCCATGCCCACCTGCTTGCGCGAGCCGAGGTAGGCGCCGGTCAGGGTGTCGGCGTGTTTGATGTCGTCGGGCGTACCGTCAAACACGATCTGGCCGCCCTTCTCGCCCGGGCCCGGGCCCATGTCGATCAGGCGGTCGGCCGCCAGCATGACGGCCGGGTCATGCTCGACCACCACCAGCGTGTTGCCGGCGTCACGCAGGCGGTGCATGGCCTGGGTGATGCGGTTCATGTCGCGCGGGTGCAGGCCTATGGAAGGCTCATCGAGCACGAACAGCGTGTTGACCAGCGAGGTACCGAGTGCGGTGGTGAGGTTGATGCGCTGCACTTCCCCACCCGAGAGCGTGCGGCTTTGCCGGTCGAGCGTGAGGTAGCCGATGCCGACATCACACAGGTACTTCACGCGAGTCTGGATTTCTTCGAACAGCGACTTGAGCGCCTGCAATTCGGCATCGTCGCCCATCACGTCGAGTGAAAGGCCGCTGAAGAACTGCCGCAGCCTGTCAATCGGCAGGCGCATCAGGTCGTGCAGCGCCAGGCCCGGCAGAGCTTCGAGCTGCTCGCGGCTCCACTGCACCCCCACCGGCATGAAGCGCTGGCTGGGCGGCAGCACCGCATCTGCGGCTTCTTTGGAACCGAGGCGCCAGAGCAAAGACTCAAGCTTGAGGCGCGCGCCGCCGCAGGTCTCGCATTGCGTGTAGCTGCGGTATTTCGACAGCAGCACGCGGATGTGCATCTTGTAGGCCTTGCTTTCAAGGTATTCGAAGAAGCGCTTGATGCCGTACCACTGCTTGTTCCAGTTGCCGTCCTTGTAGCCCGGTGTGCCGTTGATGACCCAGCCCTGTTGCTCTGGCGTGAGCTTGTACCAGGGCGTGTCGCGCGGAACGCCCGCCGCTTCGGCGTGGCGCAGCAGGTCGTCCTGCGCTTCTTTCCAGGCAGGGGTCTGGATGGTCTTGATGGCGCCGGCGCGCAGGGTGAGCTTGTCGTTGGGAATCACCAGGCCGTAGTCGACACCGATCACGCGGCCAAAGCCGCGGCAGGTTTCACAGGCACCCATGGCCGAATTAAAAGAGAACAGCGAGGGCGTGGGGTTGGTGTAGCGCAGGTCKCTGTCGGGGCAATGCAGGCCCGTGGAGAAGCGCCACATCACATCCGGTTGACCATCCTCTGCGTGTTGTACATAGATGTTCAGGCGCCCGCCACGCTTCAACGCCGTTTCGATAGCTTCCATCACACGGGCTTTTTCCACCGCGTGGGTGCGAAAACGGTCGGCCACCACGTCCAGCAGCTTGTGCGGGCCGGCCGGTGTGGCCACGTCGCGCTGGGCATGCACGCGCGTGAAACCACTGACAGAGAGCCACTGCTCGACCTGCTCGGCGCTGGTGTTGCCGGGCAGCTCGACCGGGAAGGTCAACACCACGCGCGGATCACCCTCTGTGGTGCGCGCCATCAGCTCGGCATAAATCGATTCAGGCGTGTCGTGGCGTACGTTCTGCGCGGTCTGTTTGTCGAAGAGCTGGGCGGCGCGCGCGTAAAGCAGCTTCAGGTGGTCGTTCAACTCCGTCATGGTGCCCACGGTGGAACGCGAGCTGCGCACCGGGTTGGTCTGGTCGATGGCGATGGCGGGCGGCACGCCTTCCACCTTGTCGACGGCCGGCTTGTCCATGCGGTCAAGGAACTGCCGCGCGTAAGCAGAGAAGGTCTCCACATAGCGGCGCTGGCCTTCGGCGAACAGCGTGTCAAAGACCAGGGAGGATTTGCCCGAGCCGCTGGGCCCTGTGACTACCGTCATTTCACCGGTGCGGATATCCAGATCGAGGTTTTTGAGGTTGTGCTGGCGCGCGCCGCGAATGCGGATGATTCCCTGGGACATGAGTGCAGTCTTTCCTGAAGAGGTCAAACATTCTAGACAGGGCAACCGGCTGTGCAGGATGTAGGGATTAATGTCCTTTTTGCACACTTTTAGCTACGCCAATTAGGGCGGCTTCTGGTTTTCCTGATCGCATTTTTTGCGCTTTCATGCTTCACTTATGGATACATCATTTCACCCCGGATGGAAACACTGTGAACAACATGAAAAAACTCAGCAGATGGTGCGCCGCCATCGCGATGGTGGCCGTGGCCCAGGCCAGCCATGCGCAACTCCTTGTCGGGCAGACCGCAGGGTTTACTGGCCCCGTGGGCGCCGGCGTCAAGGAAACCACGGAAGGCGCCAAGCTCTACATCGACGCCGTCAATGCCAAGGGCGGTGTGGGCGGGCAAAAGATTGAGCTGGTGTCGCTCGACGACAAATTCGATCCCAAGCTGGCGGTCGAAAACGCACGCAAGCTGATTGAAGAACAAAACGTGCTGGCCATGTTCCTGACCCGCGGTACACCCCATACCGAAGCCATCATTCCGCTGCTCGACAAAAACAGCGTGCCGCTGGTCGGCCCTTCTACCGGTGCCATGGTGCTGCACCAGCCCGTCAAAAAACATGTGTTCAACGTACGCGCCACCTACCAGCGTGAAGCCGAGAAAGCGGTCACTCACCTGCATTCCATGGGCATCACCCGTATCGGCATCGTGTATGCCGACGACAGCTTCGGCGCTGACGGCGTGATGGGCGCGCAAAAAGGGCTGACGACTGCCAAGCTGCAGCCCGCTGTACTGGAAAAATTCGACCGCTCCAAACCCGACTTCGCGCCGATCGCACCCAAGGTTTACCAGTCCAACGCGCAGGCCGTCATCATGGTGGCCTCAGGGCAGGCCGTGGTCGACGGCATCAAGGCCTTCCGCGCGGGCGGCTCCACGGCGCAGATCGTGACGCTTTCGAATAATGCCTCGGGCGGCTTTGTGAAAAGCCTGGGCGACAACGCCCGTGGCGTGATCGTCACGCAGGTGTTTCCGTATGAGCGGTCCATCGCCTTCCCCATGGTGAAGGAAGCACAGGAGCTGGCCAAGGCCAAGGGGCAAGCCGACGTGAGCCCCGCGATGCTGGAAGGTTTTGCCGCTGCAAAGGTGTTGGTAGAGGGCTTGCGCCGGGCAGGCGCCAAACCCACGCGCGAGAAACTCCAGGCGGCCCTGGAGGGCATGCGCAAGATTGATATCGGCGGGCTGGAAGTGAGTTACAGCCCCGAAGACCATACCGGGCTGGATTTTGCCGATCTGTCCATCATCGGCACCGACGGAAAATTCAAGAGATAAATAGCACCCCCCTGCCGACGCTCACTTCGTGTAGCGTCACCTCCCCCCAGGGGGGACAGGCGCCTTGCGCCCGGCATAGCCGGATCGCGGCCCCTGCTTGAAAAGAGAATCCCCCCTGCCGACGCTCACTTCGTGTAGCGTCACCTCCCCCCAAGGGGACAGGCGCCTTGCGCCCGGCGTAGCCGGATCGCGGCCCCTGCTTGAAAAGAGAATCCCCCCTGCCGACGCTCACTTCGTGTAGCGTCACCTCCCCCCAGGGGGGACAGGCGCCTTGCGCCCGGCGTAGCCGGATCGCGGCCCCTGCTTGCGAATTCGCACGCCTGCGGCGCCAAGCCGTACGGGTTTGCTCAGCCGTAAAGCGCGCTTTCGAGTTCCTTGAACTTCTCGGGGCCTACAGCTTCCTTGATCTTGGGTGCCAGCTCCTTGAGCTTGTCGATGTCGCCTGCGGCTTCCACCGCCAGGTTCAGGCGGAAACCCCGAAGGCCCAGGGCAGCCGTCAGCCGCGTGGCGATGGGGTAAGCCCTTGAATAATGCTCCTGCGCATTCAGGGTAGGACTGCCATCCGCGTTTTGGGCCGACACCTCCGGAACCGGCTCATCAGGCGGCTGCACCGCCAGCGGCGCCAGCAGGCCCAGCGAAATCAGGTGGTTGATGTCTTCTGCGGTGACGCCGAACCCCGAGGTGGCCTTGACCACATCCTCCAGGCTGCGTTTGCCGTCAAACATGATGAAGGCAGAGCGCTGCCGGGGGGTCAATGCGACGGTTCGGTTCTGCACGGCGGTCTGGCCGGCTTCCGTCTTGGTGTAAATCATCGGCTGATCTCCAAATAAATGCGCGAGGGTGCCACCATGAGGTGCTTGATTTTCAGAGACGCTGTGATCGTTGTTTTTGTCTCTGTTAATTCAATTTAACTCATTTTCACCGGCAACGCACCTTTTCTGGGCATGATCGCGGCGACGTCCTGCACGCAAAAGCGCCACTCGCTGTCAGCCTGACCCCTTCACTCAACCATTCGTACGCGCTTCCAGAGCAGTGATAACAACAGGTGCAGCCAGCCGCGAAGCACCATGTTTTTCACCGCCCAGATCAATATCGCCGCCCTTGTTCAACAGAAATAATGCCAGCCCGGCAATCACGATAAAACCCACAACAATTTTCCACATCTTTCTTTCTCCCAAAAAAAAGCCCCCGGCAAATGGATGACGAGGGCCCGTAAAAAACATAAGGCTTTTCAGCCTGAAAAGGCCGGTGCGGGCTCCTGGCCCGCACCGGCGCAAATACCCATCAGTCGTTGGCGTAAATATCCACGTCCTTGGTTTCCTTGATGAACAAGGTGCCCACCACCAGCGTCATGCCGGCGATGATGATCGGGTACCAGAGGCCGTTGTACATATTGCCGGTCTGCGCCACGATGGCAAAAGCCGTGGTGGGCAGCAGGCCGCCGAACCAGCCGTTACCGATGTGGTACGGCAGGCTCATGGAGGTATAACGGATGCGGGTCGGGAACAACTCCACCAGCATGGCTGCGATCGGGCCGTACACCATGGTGACCAGAACCACCAGATAGAACAGGATGGCCGTGACCATGACCTTGTCGACCTTGGCTGGATCAGCCTTGCTCGGGTAGCCGGCAGCCTTCAGGTCGTCCGCGACCGCTTTCTTGAACTCGGCATCCTTCTTCTTGGCGTCGTCGGCGCTGAGGCCCTTGGCGGTGTAGCTGGAGATGGCGGTTTCGCCGATCTTGATGGTGGCCACGGTGCCGGCGGGTGCGACAACGTTGTCATAGCTCACCGAAGCGCCTGCCAGCACCTGCTTGGCGATGTCGCAGGAACTGGTGAATTTGACGGTGCCGGTCGGGTTGAACTGGAACGAGCACTCTTTCGGGTCGGCGGTCACAACCACCTTGTTCTTGGCTTGTGCCGCGGCCAGGTCAGGATTGGCGGCTTTGGTCAGCGCGGTGAACACCGGGAAGTAGGTGACCACAGCCAGCAGGCAGCCGGCCATGATGATGGGCTTGCGGCCGATCTTGTCGGACAGCGTCCCGAAAATCACGAAGAAAGGCGTACCCAGGATCAGCGAATAAGCCACCAGGATGTTGGCCGTGGGGCCGTCGACCTTGAGCGCCTGCGTCAGGAAGAACAGCGCGTAGAACTGGCCGGAATACCACACCACAGCCTGGCCGGCGGTCAGGCCGATCAGCGCCAGGATCACGATCTTCAGGTTTTTCCACTGGCCGAAAGATTCGGACAACGGTGCCTTGGAGGTTTTGCCCTCAGCCTTCATTTTCTGGAAGGCAGGGGATTCGTTCATCGACAACCGGATGTAGACCGACACGGCCAGCAGCAGGATGGACACGATGAACGGAATGCGCCAGCCCCAGTCGGCGAATGCGACTTCGCCCATGGCGGTACGCACACCCAGGATGACCAGCAGGCTCAGGAACAGGCCCAGCGTGGCTGTGGTCTGGATCCAGGAGGTGTAGGCGCCGCGCTTGCCCTGTGGCGAGTGCTCGGCCACATAGACAGCTGCACCGCCGTATTCACCGCCGAGCGCCAGGCCTTGCAGCATGCGCAGGGCAATCAGGATCACCGGAGCGGCGACACCGATGGATGCATAGTTGGGCAAGAGGCCGACGATGAAGGTCGACAAGCCCATGATCACGATGGTGACCAGGAAGGTGTACTTGCGGCCGATCATGTCGCCCAGGCGGCCGAACACCAGCGCGCCGAAGGGGCGCACGATGAAGCCGGCTGCAAAAGCGAGCAGCGCAAAGATGAAGGCAGAGCCTGCATCCAGTCCGCTGAAGAACTGCTTGGCAATGATGGCTGCCAATGAACCGTAGAGGTAGAAGTCGTACCACTCAAATACGGTGCCGAGCGAGGAGGCGAAAATCACCTTCTTCTGCTCGGCTGTCATCGGCCTGTTGTCGACGGCTGTTGCCATGATGTTGTCTCCAAAATAATGAGACTTCCGGTATGGAAGCTACCTTCATTATTTTGGTTGTGGCTGACCTAGCTCTGACGTGAAACTAACAGGAGCTTTCACGAAACTTATGCGTGGCTGACAAGTCAAGGGGAAACCCTTGAAGAACTTTTCAGCATGCGAAGCACCTCAGGGAAAACGCTTAAAACCTTCTTAGGTACCGCGTTTGATGCCCGTCGCAACCTTACACGCGGCATTCCAGCCATCACCCTCAAACCAGGGGCTGCCGAGCAGGTACTCGCGCAGCATCGGCAACGCATCCAGGCCCCAGAAAATTTTGCCGTCGACCTCAAACGCCGGCACACCAAAAACGCCTTTGGCAATCGCCGTTTCCGTATTGCTTTTAAGCTGCGCCTTCACGCCCTCGCCCTGCACATCGCGCGCCGGCGCAAGCTGCTTGAGCAGCGCTTCGTAACGGGCCGCATCGCCGGCTTCACCGCCTTCGCCCCAGACATGGCGAAAGATGGTTTCGCACGCATAGCGGTTAGGTGCACCGCCCTGCCCCTCGGGGCCGCAGGCCACAGCCAGGCGCAGCAAAGGCAAGGGGTTGAAGGGATGGCTGGCCGGCATCTTCATCGCGATACCCAGGCTGTGCGCCAGCCACAGCACCTGCCGGTAGGTCCAGTCGCGTTTGGGGACGATCTCCGCAGGGCCCAGCTGGCCATAGTGCTTGAGCATGCCCGCGAACAGCACCGGCGTGTACGCCACGCTGTAGCTCACACCCTTCAGCGCTTCTGGAAGGCGCTCAAAAGCCAAAAAGGCATAGGGCGAAATGACGTCGAAGTAGCATGTGATGTGCTTGATCGCGGGCGCATCACCGGCTGCCGGCTTCATCGTTGTGTTCTCGCCGGTCATGGCTGCACCGCAGCCATGCGCTGCCCTATGGATGTCCAGATATGGCGCTTTGCGGTGTCGTCGGCCCCGCTCCACTGCGCGATTTCATCGCGCGTGCGAAAGCAGCCTTCGCACAGGCCCGACGCCGCGTTCATGCGGCACACGGAAATGCAGGGCGACGGAACGTCCGGCTCATTATCGAGTGTGGCCGCGCGCAGAGAGACCAGTTCGATCGCGTGCTTCCTCGCCAGTTTGTCTTCGTCCACATTCACCGCAAAGTCTGCCACCGGCGCGCCCGTCAGCAGCTCAAGCTCCTGCGGCGACAGCTGGAACACCGCATGCGGATGGCCCGCGGCCGCCCACACGGTTTCAAAGCGGAACAGCGAGCGGTCAATCAGCGTCACGGAGGGCGTGGCATGCGCCAGCGGCGACACGCCGCCTATGGAGAACCCCGTGCGCGCCTTCACAAACTCCGCATCGGCCCGTGCCAGGCGCTTGCCATCGATACACACCATGGCCTCGACCTTTTTTTCATCAACCCGTTGGTCGCCGGACGTCACCACCAGCACGGCGGCATCGTCAGACTTTCGGCGAAAAATAATGCTCTTGGCAATCTGGCCCACCTGCACACCCAGTGCATCGGCTGCCTGCTGCGCGGTGCGCGCGGCATCGTCGAGCATGACGGGTGCATGCAGGTGGCCGCTGTCCAGCAGTACAGCGGCAACCCGCTGCACGCCCTCCGGTAACGCTTTCAGTTCAGCACCACACATGTCAATTCATTCGTTTGTTAAGAAGCGCGGTTGCCGCGCGGGAGTTCGGCTTGCGCCCGAGAAAATCGCTGATGAATTTTCCCGCATCAATGAGCTTGTCCAGGTCAATGCCCGTCTCAATGCCCATGCCATGCAGCATGTACACGACATCTTCGGTCGCCACATTGCCGGTAGCGCCCTTGGCAAACGGGCAGCCGCCCAGGCCGGCCGATGAGGTGTCGTATTGCCATACGCCCATCTGCAATGCCATGAGCGTATTGCCCAGCGCCTGGCCGTAGGTATCGTGAAAATGCCCGGAGACATCGTTGATGTCGAAATGTTTGAGCGTCGCCTCCATGGCACGCTGCACCTTGAGCGGCGTGCCCACACCAATCGTGTCAGYCACCCCCACATGCTGCACGCCTATGCCCTTCATCAGGCCGGCGAGCATGCTCACACGTTCAGGCGCAATTTCACCTTCATAGGGGCAGCCAACGGTGCAAGACATCGCGCCCCGCACATAAATTCCTTTTTCACGCGCAGCTTCCACCACGGGGCGAAAGCGCTCAATGCTTTCGGCGATCGAGCAGTTGATGTTCTTCTGGCTAAAGGC
>NZ_JBFUCA010000029.1:0-16830 GCF_056405475.1 Polaromonas sp. P1_G4 | reverse complement strand
GGACATGGCACGCGTGCCGGCGCCCGTCAACCGGCTCTCCAGCCAGGAACTGGTGCACAGTTACGAGCAGGAATGGGGCAAGGTGCTGCATTGAAGCGCCGGGATTTCCTGGCCGCCTCCGCACTTCCGCTGCTGGGCTGCAAGGAGGCCACGCATGTCGAAGGCGGTTTTGTGGGTGCGAACCATGAGCGCGGCCATCTGCTTCGGCCTGACGAGACCGGCAGAGCCCGTGCCTGGCCGGCCCCTTCCGTCACCCGGCGCACCCGCGTACTAATTGCCGGCGGCGGTGTCGCCGGCCTGGCGGCGGCGCGTGCGCTGCGCCTGCGCGGCATGCAGGACTTCGCGCTGCTGGAGCTGGAAGACCAGGCCGGTGGCAACAGCCGCGCAGGCGTGGTCAATGGCGTGCCTTGCCCGCTGGGCGCGCACTACCTGCCGGTGCCCGGGGATGCGGCGCGTGATGTGCAGGATTTGCTCGAAGAACTTTCACTGCGCCAGCGCGTGGCCGGCCGCTGGGTGTATGACGAACGCCATTTGTGCCACAGCCCGCAGGAGCGGCTGTTCATCAATGGCCAGTGGCAGGAAGGGCTGCTGCCCCTGCAGGATGCCGGTGCTGCCGTGCTGGCCGAGTACCGGCGCTTTGCGGTGCTGGTGCAGCAGACCTCGTCTGCAGCCRCATTCCCGATTCCTGTTGCCGGAGTGCCCTTGGCACCGCAACACCGCGCGCTGGATGCCGTGACGTTCAAGGCATGGCTGGACCAGCAGCAACTCACCAGTACGCCACTGCGCTGGTACCTCGACTATTGCTGCCGCGACGATTACGGCGCGGGCCTGGACACGGTATCGGCCTGGGCCGGCATCCATTACTTCGCCAGCCGGCATGGTTTTCAAGCGCCCGGCGACGCAGCTTCTGCGGAGCGCGAAGCGGGTGTGCTCACCTGGCCCGAGGGCAACGGCTGGCTTACCCGCCAATTGGCTGCACCACTCGGTGAACGCCTGTACGCCGGCCGCACCGTGGTTCGCGTGGCTGCGGGCCGTCATGGTGTAGAGGTCGATGCYTTCAATGCGGCGACCCAGACCGTCGAGCGCTGGCAGGCTGAGCAATGCATCCTGGCGATGCCGCTGTTTGTGGCGGCGCGTGTGGTGGAAAGCCCGCCGCCCGCATTGCGCGAAGCCGCCGGCCAGCTGCGTTACGCACCCTGGCTGGTGGCCAACCTGCACATCAAGGCCGCGCTGCACGACCGGCCCGGTGCCGCACCCAGCTGGGACAACGTCATCTACGGCGGGGACGCAGCAGGCAGCGTTGCGCAGGCAGGCCTGGGTTACGTCGACGCCATGCACCAGAGCCTGCAGGCCGTGCCCGGCGCCACGGTGCTCACGTATTACCGCGCCTTTGGCATTGAACCGGCGGGCCGCAAAGCCTTGTACGAGAAGCCCTGGACGCACTGGCGTGACAGCGTGCTGGCCGAGCTGTCGGCGCCGCATCCTGATCTGCCCGGCAAGGTCACGCGCATGGAAATCATGCGTTATGGCCATGCGATGAGCACGCCGGTGCCGGGTGTGCGCAACAGTGCGGCTTTGCGGGCGCTGCAAGGGCGTTTGCAGGCGCCTTGGCAGCGGCTGCATTTTGCGCACAGTGATTTATCGGGGTATTCGGTGTTTGAGGAGGCTTTTACGCAGGGGCATCACAGAGGGACTTCACTGGCCTGACCGCGTGTCGGCCAGATGGATGGAGGCCCTTGGACCGGATGGCAACTTGGCTTAGCATGAGAGCCAGCCAGGCGTGACCTGGTGGGAGGTATGGATGGAATTCGACCAGATGTTTGAAACCCTGGCCGCCTTGCCGGCCGCGGAGCAACGGCAGTGGGCGCTGGCCGTGCTGGGCGTTCTCGCCACCATGGCGCTGGTGCTCCTTGTTGAGCGCCGCTACTTCAAAAGAAGCCAGAGAACCGGCAGTTGGATCGCGTTGAGGCTGGCATCGGCGTTGTTGGCGCCGCTCACCTTTGCCGCCGTGGTGGTTCCGGCCCGGTCTGTATCGGGCATGGAAGCCCTTGCTGTTTTTTATGTAGCCCTTTTCACTGCCGTGCCGCTTTTATGGTTTGGCGGCCATCTGCTGGTGGGCCGCGGCTTGCGGCCCGCCTTGACGACCAGCGAATGCATGGTGCTCGCCATTGTGGGCATCGGCATCCTGGCGATTCCCGCCACCGCATTCATGGCCGCGCAATTTCCGATGGAAGATGCGGCGCGGCGCCTGGCAACCCAGCGGCAGAAAGCACCTGGCTCCACGCCGCTTGCGCATACGGCCGGCCCTCTCCGGCGTTTTACGGTGCCGGGGGCCGGCGAGGTTTACGCGCAGTCGTTGACCGCCCCGGTCGGCATCCGGCTGGAGCGGGTCGATGACAGACGCAACGGGCCCTGGTACGACACGCGGGGCACCACGCATCCGGTGTTCTGCAGACAGGGCGAGGATTTGCACTTGATGTGGTCAGCGAGCGAGCCGGCGCCGCAATTGCGCCTGCACTGGGTGCAAGCAGACGGCCGGCGTGTGAAGGGAGAGTTTTTTGCGGACCCTCGGACGGCGTCCGCAGACACCCCTGAGTTTTCAATCGCTTTTCGTCCCGACGGGTTTGACCCGGTGGCGCCGATTCCCCGCGTGCGCGCCTACCTGGGCATTCTTCAGCGGGATGGCACGATGTACACCAATATGCTCAATCCGTTGCAACCGGGGGAGACGTCGCAGAACGACTGCCTGATGCAGGGCTACCGTCGTGTGGGGTGGCCGGACGAGGGAGTGGTGCAGAAGGTCAGTATCACGTTTCAGTTGCCGATGGGCGCGCTACCCTTGCGGGGAGAACTTGTGCGGCCAGCCGTTGAGGCTAAGTAGGCAGGCCGGATAATCTCGTTGCGCCATGGCAAATGGCTAATCCAGAAGGAAACTCATGCCGGACTTTGTGGTTTACCGGGCAAGGCCCATGTCTTTGTTGTCGTGCGGTGTACTGGCAACGCTGCTTGCATCCTGTGCGGTCAACAAACAGGCGGCCGATACAGTGGTGCTGACGGGGCGCGTGGAAAAGGTCTATGACCCCTGCACCCAATCCCTGACCAATAACTTCACGGCCAATGTTGAGCAGCMACCCRGCATAGCGGCCATCGGCAGGGCAATGGAGCCTCTGCTCAAGCCAATCGACAAGGCCTTGGCACCGCGAGAGTGTCTTTTCTTGATACGCCAGACCAATACCGAGCAGCTCTTTTTTCGGACCAGTCAGAATTTTGCCGTTGGCAGTTGTGTGAAGGTCTACCTGACGGCCGAAAAAATGCGTGCCTGGAAAAGCATCAATCCCTTGATGACCAACACGTTGGTGGAACCAGGTTCGGCGATAGAGGCAAGCGATTGCCCCTGAGCGAAACGCTATTCCCAAAGCGCTCTTACCCCTTCATCAACGCCTCAATCTCATCCCCATCCACCGGCACACCCCGCGTCATCAGCTCACAGCCCTTGGCGGTCACCAGCGCATCGTCCTCAATCCGGATGCCGATGTTCCAGAACTCCTTGGGCACGTTCTTGCCGGGGCGTACATAAATACCGGGCTCGATGGTCAGCACCATGCCGGGCCGCAGGATGCGTGAGGGCTTGCGCATCACGGTCTGGCCCAGGGCGTCTTTTTCCTCGCGCGGCTTGCTGCCGGGCTCGGTGTAGTCGCCGCAGTCATGCACGTCCATGCCCATCCAGTGGCCCGTGCGGTGCATGTAAAACTGGCGGTAGGCGCCGGACTCGAGCACGTCGTCGACCTTGCCGTGCTTCTTTTTGTCGAGTAGGCCGGTGTCCAGCATGCCTTCCACCAGTACACGCGTCGCAGCATCGTGCGGATCTAAAAAGCGTTTGCCGGGCTTTGTCACTTTCACCGCGGCGACCTGCGCGGCCAGCACGATGTCGTACAGCGTGCGCTGGGCCGGCGTGAACTTGCCGTCTGCCGGGAAGGTGCGGGTGATGTCGCTGGCGTAGCCGTCCAGTTCGCAGCCGGCGTCGATCAGGCACAGCTGGCCGGGTTTGAGTTCCGTATCGCCGGCGCGGTAATGCAGGATGCAGGCGTTGGCGCCGGCCGCGACGATGCTGCCGTAAGCCGGAAACTGCGAACCATGGCGGCGGAACTCGTGCAGCAGTTCAGCTTCGAGGTGGTATTCACGCAGGCCGCCCTTCAGTTTCCCGTTGGCACCGTTGCGCAGCATCGCTGCCGAGGTCTGCATGGCGCGTACGTGGGCACCGGCTGAAATCTTGCCGGCGCGCTTGAGGATGGCGACTTCATGGCTGTCTTTGACCAGCCGCATTTCGTCGAGCAGCTTGCACAAATCGTGCTGGCTTTGCGGGCACTCGGCGCCGTAACGCACGCGGGCGCGCACCTTGTTCAACCAGCCGTCCACTTGGGTTTCCAGGCCCTTGTGTGTGGCAAATGGAAACCACACGGCGCTCTGGTTGCTCAGCAGCCCAGGCATTTTTTCTTCCAGCGCTTCCACACTGAAGGCGGCGTCCACACCCAGCGCGGCGGGCGCGGCCTTGGGGCCCAGGCGAATGCCGTCCCAGATCTCACGCTCCAGGTCCTTGGGCCGGCAAAACAGCGTGGTCTTGCCGCTGGCCTCAATCACCAGCCAGCTGTCGGGTTCGCTGAAGCCGGTCAGGTAATAAAAATAGCTGTCGTGGCGGTAGGGAAAGTCGCTGTCGCGGTTGCGCGGGTATTCGGGCGCGGTGGGCAGCAGGGCGATGCCGCCGCCGGCCGCCTTCAGGGCGCGGGCAATGGCAGCGCGGCGTTTTTCGTAGATCGTGGTGGTGCTCATATGCGTTCCGCTTCAGTTTGTGGTGGTTTGATTCAGCTCGTGCAGCCGCGCCGGTGTGCCGACATCGGTCCAGGCGCCTTCATACAGCTCGGCGCTCACGGCCTGATTGTCCATCGCCGTACGCAAAAGCGGTGCCAGCGGGGCTTTCAGGCCCTGGGGGTTGCCGAAGGGCAGGCTGTCGAACAACTCGCGCCGGTACAGGCCGATGGTGCTGTAGGTGAATTTGGGCTGCGGGTTGTCCTTGGGCAGGTTCAACGCCAGGCCGTCGGGGCTGAGGCCAAAGTCGCCTTTCGGGTTGTGTGCGGGGTTGGGCACCAGCCAGAGGTGGGCCAGCGTGTTGCCGGCGGCAAACCGGGCAACGGCGGCCTGGGTGAACTCAAAGCCGGGCACAAACACATCACCCGCCAGCACCCAGAAAATGTCACCCAGCAGCGGCAACGCACGCGCAATGCCTCCGGCGGTTTCCAGTGCGCCGCCAAAATCCACGCCTTCGTGTGAGTATGAAATTGATAGCTGCTTGCGCCCGTCCTTATTGGGCTGCAGCCCGAAATGGCTTGAAGAAAGCGCCGAAAAATGGGCCGGAACCTGTTCACCCAGCCAGGCCGTGTTGATGACCAGGCCGGTAAAACCACCGCGCACCAGCGCAGTAACCTGCCAGTCAATCAGCGGCTTGCCGCGCACCGGCAGCAGGGGCTTGGGCGTGGTGTTGGTCAGCGGGCGCATGCGCTCGCCGCGGCCGGCGGCCATGATCATGGCTTTGATGGGTGCAGAGGGCATGACGGCAGTTTAACGGGGCCGCTCATGCAGAATGGATGAACCAAAATTCGAAAGCCTGCCGATGATTCCTCCCGAGATCCACGCTGAAATCATGAGCCGCCTCGCAGCCACCGAACGGGAGCACGGTGTGCGCATCCTGATGGCGATCGAGTCCGGCAGCCGGGCCTGGGGCTTTGCGTCGCCGAACAGTGATTTCGACGTGCGCTTTATTTACGCGCGGCCGGCCGACGACTACCTCTCGCTTGATCTTGAGGACCGCCGTGACGTCATCGAGTACCCCATCGTCGACGACATCGACCTCAACGGTTGGGACCTGCGTAAAGCGCTGCGCCTGTTCTGGAAGTCGAATCCGGGATTTGTCGAGTGGATTCAGTCGCCGATCAAATATATGGAAAACGGTCCCTTTGCCGAAGAGGCGAGGCGGCTGTTGCCCCTGGTCTACTCGTGCGAGCGGGGCATACACCATTACCGCAGTTCGGCCAAGGGCAACTACCGCGAACACCTGCAGGGTGAGATGGTGCGGCTCAAGAAGTATTTTTATGTGCTGCGGCCGCTGCTCGCGGTGCGCTGGCTCGAGCGCTACGGCACAGCCGCGCCTATCGAATTCGCCAGCCTGCTGCACCTGATCGAGGGTGAGACGGACCTGCTCGCCGACATCGACGAAATGCTGGAGAAAAAACGCGGCGCGCCTGAATTGGGCCTGTCGGCGCCTTTCCCGCGAGTCAATGCCTTTATTGAGGTTGAGCTTGCCAGGCTGGATGCGGCGATCCCGGAACGCGATGATCTTCGGCCCGTGCTGCCGACCCTCAACGCGCTCTTTTTGACGACCGTGCGCGAGAAGTGGTGAGCCGGCCTACTGCGTATCTCCCCGGTCCAGCGACCGCTGCTCGGTCCATTCCGGATTAAAGCGCCGCACCAGCGCGTCCATCAGGCCGCGCGCCCTGGCGGAGTGGTCGCCGCCGAAGTTGCACACATAGACGTCCAGCGTTACTGCTTTTTGCTCGGGCCAGGTGTGCACGCACACATGCGACTCGGCCAGCAGCACGGTCGCCGTGATGCCCCCGGGGCCATGCACGGTGTCGGGAAAAGTGTGAAACAGCTGGTTAACGGCCTGCAGGCCGRCCGCCTGCACGGCCTGCACGCACCAGTCGCCCAGTCGGGTGGCGTCGGTCAGCCAGGCCGGGTCGCAGCGGCATTTGTAAAGGTCGGCGGTCAGGTGAAGGCCTTGCATGCCCCTGACTTTAGTGCATGACGGGGTGCCGCCCGGCCAAATCGGGTCCAAACCCCCGCCAAACCGGTGGGGAGGGCCCAAACGGTAAAATACCGGGTTACCCCTGATCTTTTCCCCTCCCGGAGCTGCCTACATGGCCAATACGCAAATGATGGCGAATGCGATACGCGCACTCGCAATGGACGCCGTTCAACAAGCCAATTCCGGACATCCCGGCGCCCCCATGGGCATGGCCGACATGGCAGTCGCCCTCTGGGGCCGCCACCTCAAGCACAGCCCGCACAACCCCAACTGGTTCGACCGCGACCGGTTTGTGCTGTCCAACGGCCACGGCTCCATGCTCATTTATGCCGTACTGCACCTCACCGGCTACAAGCTGCCCATCGGCGAACTCAAGAATTTCCGCCAGCTCCACAGCAAAACCCCCGGCCACCCCGAATACGGCTACACCCCCGGCGTTGAAACCACCACCGGCCCGCTGGGCCAGGGCCTGACCAATGCGGTCGGCATGGCGCTGGCTGAAAAGCTGCTCGCCAAAGAGTTCAATCGCGAAGGCCACACCGTCGTCGACCACAACACCTATGTGTTCATGGGCGACGGCTGCCTGATGGAAGGCATCAGCCACGAAGCGGCCGCGCTCGCCGGTGCGTGGAAGCTCAACAAGCTGGTCGCGCTGTATGACGACAACGGCATCTCCATCGACGGYCAGGTCGCGCCCTGGTTCATCGACAACACCGCCGTGCGTTTTGCCGCCTACGGCTGGAACGTGCTGGGCCCCATCGACGGCCACGACGCCGAGCTGGTCTCGCAGGCCATCGAAGGCGCGAAGAAGTCCAACGACAAGCCCACGCTGATCATCTGCAAGACGCATATCGGCAAAGGTTCGCCCAACCGCGCCAACACCGCCAAGGCCCACGGCGAGCCGCTGGGCGCCGAAGAAATCAAGCTCACGCGCGAAGCCCTCAACTGGCCTTACGCACCGTTTGAAGTGCCGAAAGAAACCTACGACGCCTGGGACGCCAAGGCCAAGGGCCTGTCTCTTGAGGCCGCCTGGGACGCGAAATTCGCTGCCTACAAGGCCGCGCACCCCGCACTGGCCGCCGAGCTGGCCCGCCGTATGAAGGGCGACCTGCCCAAGAGCTTCTCGCAACTGGCTGTCGACACTGTCATCGGCGCACACACCAAGGCCGAAACCGTGGCCTCGCGCAAGGCTTCGCAGCTCGCACTCGAAGCCTTCACCGCCGGCCTGCCAGAGTTGCTGGGCGGCTCGGCCGATTTGACCGGCTCCAACCTCACCAACACCAAGTCCACGCCCAACCTGCGCTTTGACATGAACGGCGAAGTCGTGCTGACGGCCAATGCCGAAGGCGTGAGCGCCGGTGGCCGCCACATCAACTACGGCGTGCGCGAATTCGGCATGGCCGCCATCATGAACGGCATTGCGCTGCACGGTGGCTTCATTCCCTACGGCGGCACCTTCCTGACCTTCAGCGACTACAGCCGCAACGCCATCCGCATGGCCGCGCTGATGAAGATCCGCGTCATCCACGTCTTCACGCACGACTCCATCGGCCTCGGTGAAGACGGCCCGACGCACCAGTCCATCGAGCACGCCGCGAGCCTGCGTTTGATTCCCAACCTCGACGTCTGGCGTCCGGGCGACACGGCTGAAACGGCTGTTGCCTGGGCCGTCGCGCTCGAGAACAAGAACAAGCCGACGGCGCTGCTGCTGAGCCGCCAGAACCTGCCTTACGCACCGAAGAACGACCTCGGTGAAATCAGCAAGGGCGCTTATGTGCTGGCCGAGCCCGCCGAAGTGGGCCTGAACAAGAAGGCCCAGGCCGTCATCATCGCCACGGGTTCTGAAGTGCAACTCGCGCTCAAGGCGCAAGAGCTGCTCGCCGCTCACAAGATCGCTGTGCGCGTGGTTTCCATGCCCAGCACCACGACCTTTGACAAACAGAAAACGGCGTACAAATCCGAAGTGCTGCCCGAAGGCATCCCCCGCATCGCGGTGGAAATGGGCGTGACGGACGGCTGGTGGAAATACGGCTGTGCCGCCGTGGTGGGCATCGACAGCTACGGTGAATCGGCGCCCGCGCCAGTGCTGTTCAAGCACTTTGGCTTTACCGCCGAGAACGTGGCCGACACCGTGCGCAAGGTGCTGCGCAAGTAAACACGCGGATAACGGACACGGCCGCCCAATTCAACAAGATTTCAACTTCCAGGAGCAACAGCAGATGACTATCAAACTTGGCATTAATGGTTTTGGCCGTATCGGCCGCAACGTGTTTCGCTCGGCCATCAAAAGCTTTGGCGACATTGAAATCGTCGGCATCAATGATTTGCTCGAGCCTGAGTACCTGGCCTACATGCTGAAGTACGACTCGGTGCACGGCCGCTTCGAAGGCGACGTGTCCGTTGAAGGCAACACGCTGATCGTCAACGGCAAGAAGATCCGCCTGACGCAGGAACGTGACCCCGCCAACCTCAAGTGGGGCGATATCGGCGCCACCGTGGTGCTGGAGTCCACGGGCCTCTTCCTCGACAAGGCTTCCGGTGAGAAGCACCTGGCCGCCGGCGCGAAGAAGGTCATCTTCTCGGCACCGTCGAAAGACGACACCCCGATGTTCGTTTTCGGCGTCAACGACAAGACCTACAAGGGCGAGGCCATCATTTCCAACGCCAGCTGCACCACCAACTGCCTGGCGCCTATCGCCAAGGTGCTGAACGACAAGTGGGGCATCAAGCGCGGCCTGATGACGACCGTGCACGCGGCCACTGCCACGCAGAAAACCGTGGACGGCCCGTCGAACAAAGACTGGCGCGGCGGCCGCGGCATCCTGGAAAACATCATTCCCTCCAGCACCGGCGCTGCCAAGGCTGTGGGCGTGGTGATCCCCGAGCTCAACAAGAAGCTGACCGGCATGTCCTTCCGCGTGCCCACCTCCGACGTGTCGGTGGTTGACCTGACCTGCGAGCTCAACAAGGAAGCCACGCTCAAGGAAATCTGCGCCGAAATGAAAGCGCAAAGCGAAGGCGCACTCAAGGGCATCCTGGGCTACACCGAAGACAAGGTCGTTGCCACCGACTTCCGCGGCGAGACCTGCACCAGCGTGTTTGACGCCGATGCGTCCATCGCGCTCGACGGCACCTTCATCAAGGTCGTCGCCTGGTACGACAACGAATGGGGCTACTCCAACAAGTGCCTCGAAATGGTCCGCGTGGTGGCGAAGTAATTCACTTCAACATCGCCAATAAAAAAGCGCCTCCGGGCGCTTTTTTATTGTCAGTGCAATACTCGGCGACCAGTCGCCCTGAAAGGTTCATGCTGATGCCCCTGACGTTCAAAAAACTCAACGAACAAGTGGTGAGTGTTCATCTGAGCAGCGGCGAGCTGGTGGGCCAGCTCAAACTGATTGGCGGCGTGTGGAAGTTCAAGGCCATTGGCTACACCGCAGACGGCCATGTAGTGCCCGGCGGTGGGCCGCTGACGGATCGCCACAACATGACTTTCGCCGCGCTGGACGAGGTGGTGGTCAATGCGGGGCTGATGCCTCCCTGAGTGGCAGGTCAATCAGGCAAGTGCAGGCCGGGCCGTTCATCGTCCCAGGCCATCGCGCTCATCTTCCAGCCTTCAGGCGTTTTGACGAACTGCGTCGAGATCATGCCGCGCGCCTCGAATGCCTCGCCGTTCATCGTGCCGGCCTTGCCGTAAGCGCTGTAGCGATGGGCAATGTTGCCGAAGATTTGTGTGGTTTCCGACAGCTCCCATTCCCTGAAGCGCGTCAGTGCACCGCTGTCCACCAGAGCCTGCCGCGGCGCGATGAATTCGCGCACGCTGGAAATCTCGGGTGCGGTTCCTGTGTTCTTGATCAGGAGGCCTGCGTCGATGAAGAGCGCGTGAATGTCATCGTACGACGGCACGCTGCCCGGCTCAAACGAGACGGCGCGAAAGAACGCCTGCGCCAGCGCATTCAGTTCGTTTTTGACCGCCTGGGAGTTGGGCTCCTGGCTCATGGCATCTCCTTGTGTTGGCGGGAGTGTAGGCGCCTGCTGCCGCACCCCACAGGCGGCGTTTGCGAAACCCGATATTGCCTGGGGGTACTGCGGGGAGGTTGACTGGTAATGCCGGAGTTATGCGAAAAGTGCCCCGGAGCAGCTAAGAACAAGCGCGGGCAGCTATTAAAAATATAGCAGCGAGGTGCTGCTCGGCCGTCAGTCGCCCGTCGGCCGCTCTTCGCGTCCGCCCGGGTGCCGCGCAAAGCGCGCCGGCTCCCGCCCATGCACCGGCGCGTCATCGCCAAACGACCAGCCACCAAACTGCGTGCGCTGGTAGTCCGCCATGGTTTGCGCGATTTCGGCTTGCGTGTTCATGACAAACGGGCCGTACTGGACCACCGGMTCACCAATGGGCTTGCCTTGCAGCATCAGGAATTCGGCTTCCTCGCCGCCGTTGACGATCTCTGCGTCCACGCCGGCCCGCAGCTCGATGGCGCTGTCCACACTCACCGCCTGACCGCCCAGCGTCGCCGACTGCCCCTTGAAAAAATAGAGCTGGCGCCGCGTGCCTTCGCCCGTTGCGGCGGGCAGCGTCCAGCGGGCGCCGGGCACCATGCGAATCGTCCAGATCGCCACGTCGGCCTCGGCCTGCGAGGCCCACGAATCCGGCGGCGGCGCCAGCGGCGCGGTTTGGGTATTTTGAATACGGCCGGCAATCACGGCCACTTCGGTGCCGCGCCCTTCGGCATCCTTGATGTCCAGGCGCGGAATGTCCTGCGACCAGAACATGGTGAAATGCGGCTCGCTCATCTTGCCGGCCGCCGGCAGGTTCAGCCAGATCTGGAACAGCTCCAGTGGATTGGGATTTTGCTGGTCCAGCAAAGGGAACATCTCGGAATGGACCACGCCCTTGCCGGCCGTCAGCCACTGCACGTCGCCGCGGCCAAAGCGCGCTGTCGCGCCCAGGGAGTCGGAATGGTCGATCAGTCCCTTGCGCACTATGGTCACGGTTTCAAAGCCGCGATGCGGGTGCGCGGGAAAGCCCGGCACCGTGCTGCCGTGGTACATGTTCCAGCCGTCCTTGCGGGCAAAGTCCTGGCCGATGTTGCGCCCCGCGAGCGAGGCATCCGGGCCCATCTGCGCATTGGCGCGGGGGTAAGCGTCGTCGTGGTACACGCAAAAGAGGAACGGGTCGAGCGTTGCCCACGGAAAGCCGAGCGGCTTGACCTGGAGGACTGGATGGGTGGCGGGACTTGCGGCGAGGTCGGCAGGCATGAGGAGGCCTTTCTGGCGTGAAACTTTCAACGAATACATATGAGGTTGGCCGCTGTCCTTTCAAGTTGCGCCGCCAGCCCATGCGTCGGGCCTGGCCCTGGAATTTTAGGGAAATATGCCCGTAGCCCTTATTTGGTAAGCGCAGGCAGCTATAAAATCAATAGCATTTGCAGGACGCTCTCCACCAGCCGCCTGCCCCTTCCTCAGGCCTTCAGTTTCCAGCCCGTGCGGAAGATCCACCACACCGCGCCGAGGCACAGCCCCAGAAAGCCCATGATGGCCGCCACGCTGATGCCTACGTTGACATCGGCCACCCCGTAAAAACTCCAGCGAAATCCGCTGATCAGGTAGACCACCGGGTTGAACAGGGCGACCTTCTGCCACAGCGGCGGCAGCATGTTGATCGAATAAAACGCGCCACCGAGGAAAGTCAGCGGCGTCACCACCATCAGCGGCACAATCTGCAGCTTCTGGAAGTTGTCGGCCCACAGCCCGATGATGAAACCGAACAGGCTGAAGGTCAGCGCGGTCAGCAGCAGGAAGCACAGCATCCAGAAAGGGTGCGCGATCTCATAAGGCACGAAGAGGCGCGCCGTTGCCAGGATCAGTAGCCCCAGCATGACGGATTTGCTCGCCGCGGCGCCCACATAGCCCATCACCACCTCCATCGATGACACCGGCGCCGACAGCAGCTCGTAAATTGTCCCCGACCATTTCGGCATGTAGATGCCGAAGGCGGCGTTCGAGATGCTCTCGTTGAGCAGCGACAGCATGACGAGGCCGGGAATGATGAAGGCACCGTAGCGGATGCCGTCGATGTCTCCCATGCGTGAACCGATGGCCGCCCCGAACACCACGAAGTACAGCGAGGTCGAGATCACCGGCGAGGCGATGGATTGCATCAGCGTGCGGAAGGTGCGCGCCATTTCAAAGCGGTAAATAGCGCGGATGGCGTGCCAGTTCATGCGGCCTCCTTCTGGGCGCCAGGTTGGTCGGCATGCACCAGGCTCACGAAGATGTCTTCGAGCGAACTCTCGCTTGAATGCAGGTCCTTGAAGTCAATGCCGAGTTCGGCCAGCTGCTTGAGCAACGCCGCAATACCCGTCTCCTCGGTTTGTGTATCGAAGGTGTAGACCAGTGTGTGGCCCTCTTTCGTCAACTCAAGCGGCAGCCCTGCCAGCGCATCCGGAATGCTTTGCAGCGGTGTTTGCAGTTGCAGGCTCAGTTGCTTCTTGCCCAGCTTGCGCATCAGCACCGTTTTGTCTTCGACAAGAATCAGCTCGCCCTTATTGATGACGCCAATGCGGTCGGCCATCTCCTCGGCTTCCTCAATATAGTGCGTGGTCAGGATGATGGTGACGCCGCTGTCGCGCAGCTCCCGCACCATTTGCCACATGCCCTTGCGCAGCTCGACGTCGACGCCCGCGCTGGGCTCATCGAGGAACAGGATGGTGGGCTCGTGCGACAGCGCCTTGGCAATCAATACCCGGCGCTTCATGCCGCCGGAGAGCGCCATGATCTTGCTGTCCTTCTTGTCCCACAGCGAAAGGTCGCGCAGTACTTTCTCGATGTAGGCGGGGTTCGGCGGCTTGCCGAACAGGCCCCGGCTGAAGCTCACGGTGGACCACACGGTTTCAAACGCATCGGTCGAAAGCTCCTGGGGGACCAGCCCGATCCTGGCGCGAGCGGCGCGGTAGTCACGCACGACGTCGTGTCCATCGGCCGTCACGCTGCCCGAGCTGGGATTGACAATGCCGCAGACGATGCTGATCAAGGTGGTCTTGCCTGCGCCGTTGGGGCCGAGCAGGGCGAAAATCTCGCCGCGCTGGATATCCAGGTCCACCGACTTGAGCGCATGAAAGCCCGAAGCGTAAGTTTTGCTGAGTTTCTGAAGGGAAATAATGGGTTGCACGCGGCATCCTGACAAGAAAGTGGCGCCAGAATGACGCCAGAAGAGACCCGAATCATTCTATAGAGCAAGGCTGAAAAAGCTGGGACCAGGGCCTATTAACACTATGTTTTCACCCCATTCCCTCCGGGTTGCGATCAAAAAGGCCCTGAGCGGCGTTGCAAAGCCTTGACGGGGTTCACCCCGCCTGCGTTTTGCGCCTTGCTCAMGGCCTTTTTGACTCGCAACGCATCTTGCAAACATAGTGTTAGYAGGCCCTAGGGTTTTCCAGCGCGGTGGGTGTTGCCCGAATCCCGTGGAAGACTCAGGCCGTCTGGTTTTTTCTCAGCGTCGGCAAGCCGACACCGGCGGACTCAAAACCACCATCCACAGCCAGCACCTGGCCATTGACATAGCTGGCTGCCGGGCTGCACAAAAAGCCCACGGCCGACGCGATTTCTTCCACGGTGCCGTAGCGCCCCAGCGGAATCACGTCGTGGTAGTCCGAGCGGATCGCCACGCTGTGAACCAGCTTGGCCATTTCCGTGTCCACCGGCCCGGGCGCGATCACGTTGGCCCGGATGCCGAGGGTGCCCAGCTCAACCGCCTGCTGCTTGGTCAGCTGGATGAGCGCGGCCTTGCTGGTGCCGTACGCCACGCGAAGCGTGCTTGCACGCAAGCCCGAGATCGACGCGATGTTGACAATGCTGCCACCGCCCGTGCGCTTCATGATGGGCACGCAAGCCTGGCTGCACAAAAACGCGCCATCCAGGTTGACGCCCAAAACCCGGCGCCATTCTTCAAATGTTGTCTCACCGATAGGCTTGAACACCGCGATGCCGGCGTTATTGACCAGCGCATCGATACGGCCAAAGCGGGCGTCCACCTCCTCCATGGCCGATTTCACCTGCGCCGGGTCGGCCACGTCGCAATGCGCCGCCAGTACGCGGCCTGCATCCTGAATGGCGCTAGCGGCTGGGAGCAGCGTGTCGCTGTCGATATCCAGAAGCGCCACACGGTACCCGTTGGCCAGAAACCATTTCCCGATGGCAAGGCCAATGCCGCGAGCACCCCCTGTCACGACGGCCACGGGGCTGGTTGAAGAAGTTGCGGTCATGGATGTCCTTGCCTTGTTGTCTGGTGTGAATGAAGAAAGGGCTTTGGCGGTGTGGGCGAAAGTTCAGGTTGAAGTTTGCACTATTGGACGTGTTTGCGCGCGTTTGCGATGCTGCCGATTCGGGACACGCTGTCGTGGGCCCGTCCTACAGCATGGGCGCTTGCCAATGGGTACCTTGAGCACTCATCCTGTTGTCTGCATCAGAAATGATTCTTTCAAGAGGGCCAGGCATACGGTAGCCGTTAGCGGTTTTCGAATGTGTGACCTTCAGCAAAAGCGTTGTGGCTGGTATCGGTTTCATGCACATGATCCGTAAAAAAAACAGTTCACGGTCAAGGCAGGAACGAACTGTTGACGCACCTTGGTGCGAATTTTCCCAGAGGATCACTATGACAATGAAACACGCATTCCTTTTATCCACACTGGTCGCAACGTTGAGCCTTGTTGCCTGTGAGCGGACGGTTGTCGCGCCGCCTGCGGCAGTTGTCACCGTGCCCGGGCCTGCAGGTCCTGCGGGCGCCACGGGTGCCGCCGGCACTGACGGCGCCAAGGGGGCCACGGGCGCTGGCGTCGGTATTCCAGGCCCGACCGGCGCTACCGGTGCGACTGGAGCGACGGGCTCTACCGGTTATGAGGGCGCAACCGGTGCTACCGGCGCCACAGGCGACACCGGAAAGACCGGCAGGACCGGTGCCACGGGCGATACGGTCGTGATCGTTCCCGCGCCCGCACGATAAGGTTTTCGGCTGTACAGGCCGGCGAGCGCGTGAATGCTCGCCGGCCTTTTTTGTTTTCAGCGGCGGGGACAAGGCGTTTAACCGGCCCGCAATTCCGGAAAGGGCTCACGCCACGCCGGCAGCTGATTAAGCCGGTCGTGCCAGCGCCGGATTTCCGGGAAATTGTCCAGCGGCAAGCGTGCCTTTTCAGCGTATGGCAAGGTGATGGCCACCGCAAAGTCGGCTACCGTCAGTGCGTCACCGACGAGGTATTCGCGCCCCTTCAGGTGCGCTTCGAGCACGCTGGCGTAGCGCTCGAAGTCGGGTGTCACCCTCGCAATCTCGGCCGGGTCGGCCTCGCGCTGCAGGAAGCGCGGCTTGATGATGTGTTCGAAATAAAAAGTCCCGGCGGCTGGCGCGAACTCGGTGGCATCCCACATCAGCCAGCGCATCGCCTCGGTCTGGCGTTGGTCGCGTGGCCACAGGTCAGAACCGGCTTTCTCCGCCAGGTGGCACATGATGGCATTCGACTCCCACAAGGTCGTGGTGCCGTCCACCAGTACCGGCACCTTGGCATTGGGGTTCATTGCGCGGAACYGTGGCGTACGGTGTTCGCCTTTTTCGAGCGCGACGTAAATGAACTCCACCGGCAGCTTCAAGTGCCTGGCGACGGCGCAGGTTTTTCGCGGGTTCAGCGTGTCCGAGTAATAAAGCTTCATGCTGACTCACTTCATCGTTAATTTTCAGGCCGCCATGCGGGGGAGGTCGGACCACACCGGCCTGACCTCTATGGTTGCGGCCCTGGCCATGGGATGGCCGGCTGCAGTGTCGATCGCCTCCTGCATGCCGGCGCATTCAATCAGCCCGTAGGCCGCCATTTTTTCTGCGCTATCGGTGAAAGGGCCGTTGGTTACCGCGCGCTTGCCGCCGCGCACCCGAACCGTCATGGCGTCGTCGGGGGGTCGCAGCGGGTTGCCGTGCTTGAGGATGCCGCGGC
>NZ_JBFUCA010000028.1:0-16871 GCF_056405475.1 Polaromonas sp. P1_G4 | reverse complement strand
GGCTTCATGCCAGCCGCAAGGCCGTTAGCTCGGTGATTTGCGCTTCACCGGCCAGACCAATCAGCCCGCCCGCCACCAATTGGTGCACCTTCTCCATGTCGGGCGCAAGGCTGCGGTCATGCATCATGGCCGGCGAGACCTGGCGCACCAGTTGCAGCACACCCTCCAGCACGGTGGAACTCTTGAGCGGTCGCAGAAATTCAATACCTTGTGCGGCAGCCAGCAGTTCGATCGCCACGATGTATTCGGTGTTGCGCAGCATGGGTTGCAACCGGCGCGCCGCGAATGTGGCCATACTCACATGGTCTTCCTGATTGGCCGATGTTGGCAGGCTGTCCACGCTGGCCGGGTGGGCGAGTGATTTGTTCTCTGACGCCAGTGCTGCGGCAGTGACATGCACGATCATGAAGCCGGAATTGAGGCCCGGCTCGGGTGTCAGAAAGGCCGGCAGGCGCGAGGCTACGGTGTCGACCAGCATGGCGATGCGGCGCTCTGTGATGGCTCCGATTTCGGCGATGGCGACTGCCAGCGCGTCGCAAGCCAATGCGACCGGCTCCGCATGGAAATTCCCCCCGGAGAGCAGCGTTGCATCGTCAGCAAACACCAGCGGGTTGTCGGTCACGGCATTGGCTTCGCGCATTAGCACCTGCGTGGCGTAACGCATCTGGTCCAGGCAGGCACCCATCACCTGTGGCTGGCAGCGCAGGCAGTAAGGGTCTTGCACGCGGTCGTCGCCTTCGAGGTGCGAGCGGCGAATCTCGCTGCCCACCATGATGGCGCGGTAGGCCGCAGCGCAGTCGATCTGGCCCGGTTGGCCGCGCACGGCGTGGATGCGTGGGTCAAACGGGCCGTCGCTGCCGCGCGCAGCGTCCAGCGTGACGGCGCCCGAGATCACAGCGGCTTCAAACAGGCGGTCGGTGGCGAGCAGTGCATCCAGCGCCAGCGCGGTCGAGACCTGAGTGCCGTTGATCAGCGCCAGGCCTTCCTTGGCCGACAACTTCACCGGCGTGATGGATACCTGTTTGAGCGCATCACCCGCGGCCATGCGCTCACCTTGGTAGAAGACTTCGCCTTCGCCAATGAGTGGCAGGCACAGGTGGGCCAAGGGGGCCAGGTCGCCCGAAGCGCCTACCGAGCCCTGGCAGGGGATCACCGGCGTCAGGCCTTTGTTGTAGAGCGCTATCAGTGTATCGATCACGACTTCTCGCACACCGGAATAACCGCGTGCCAGGCTCGCGGCCTTGAGCAGCAGCACCAGTCGCACCACGCGCTCGGGCATGGGCTCGCCCACACCCACGGCGTGAGACCGTAGCAGGTTAAGTTGCAGGATTTCGAGGTCGGCCTGCGCTATGCGCTGATTGGCCAGCTTGCCAAAGCCGGTGTTGACGCCGTAGACGGCGGCACCACCCTGTGCCGCCTGCTGTACCAGGGCTGCACTGGCGCGAATGCCCGCTACAGCAGACAGGTCAATGGCGAGTGTTTCACGCCTGGTGTGGATTTGCCGAAGCTGGGACAGCGTGAGATAGCCAGGTTGGATGTTCATGAGGGAGATGTCCGGGTTTCGTCAAAGGGGGCGGCTATGCGCCGCCGGCCATACTGGCGCGTGGTTCGAGCGGAACGCCACGCTTCAGCGTCCCATCATGGGCAGGTTCAGCCCGTTGTCTGTGGCGCTTTGTTTCGCGATGTCATAACCCGCGTCGGCATGGCGCATCACGCCGGTCGCCGGGTCGTTGAATAGCACACGCGCGAGCTTTTCCGACGCCTCGGCAGTGCCGTCGCACACGATGACCACGCCCGAGTGCTGCGAATAGCCCATGCCGACGCCGCCGCCATGGTGCAGGCTGACCCAGGTTGCGCCGCTGGCGGTGTTGAGCAGCGCGTTCAGCAACGGCCAGTCGCTCACGGCATCGCTGCCGTCTTTCATGGCCTCGGTCTCGCGGTTGGGCGAGGCGACGGAGCCGCTGTCCAAGTGGTCGCGGCCGATCACGATGGGGCCTTTGAGCTCACCGTTTTTCACCATCTCGTTAAAGGCCAGGCCTGCCAGGTGACGCTCGCCCAGTCCTATCCAGCAGATGCGCGCCGGCAGGCCCTGGAAGGCGATGCGCTCTTCGGCCATGTCCAGCCAGCGGTGCAGGTGCTTGTTGTTGGGAAAGAGTTCTTTCATCTTCGCGTCGGTTTTTTGGATGTCTTCCGGGTCGCCTGAGAGTGCCACCCAGCGGAAGGGGCCGACGCCGCGGCAAAAGAGCGGGCGAATGTAGGCGGGCACAAAGCCGGGGTAGTCAAAGGCGTTTTCGACGCCGAAATCCTTGGCGACCTGACGCAGGTTGTTGCCATAGTCCACCGTGGGAATGCCCATTTCGTGGAAGGCCAGCATGGCTTTGACGTGCGCCACGCAGGATTCGCCAGCGGCTTTTGTCAGTGCGGCGTGCTGGGCAGGGTCTTTTTGCGCGGCGCGCCATTGCGCGACCGACCAGCCTGCGGGCAGGTAGCCATTGATGATGTCGTGGGCAGAGGTCTGGTCAGTGACGATGTCGGGGCGTATGCCGCCGGCTTTGGCGCGCTTGACCAGCTCCGGAACGATCTCCGCCGCGTTGCCGCACAGGGCGATGGAGACGGCTTCTTTGCGCGAGGTGTGGTGCTTGATCATCTCCAGCGCTTCGTCAAGGTCTTTGGCCTGCTTGTCGACATAGCGCGTGCGCAGCCGGAAGTCGATGCTGGACTGCTGGCACTCGATGTTGAGCGAGCAGGCGCCGGCAAAGGTAGCGGCCAGCGGCTGCGCGCCGCCCATGCCGCCCAGGCCGGCGGTCAGCACCCAGCGGCCTGCGAGATCGCCGTTGAAATGCTGGCGGCCGGCTTCCACAAAAGTTTCATACGTGCCCTGAACGATGCCCTGGGTGCCGATGTAGATCCAGCTGCCGGCCGTCATCTGGCCGTACATCATCAGGCCCGCGCGGTCCAGTTCGTTGAAATGCTCCCAGGTCGCCCACTTGGGTACCAGGTTGGAATTGGCGATCAGCACGCGCGGCGCGCCCGTGTGGGTGCGGAACACGCCGACCGGCTTGCCCGACTGCACCAGCAGGGTTTCGTCGGCTGTGAGTTTGCGCAGGGAATCAAGGATGGCGTCAAAGGCCGGCCAGTTGCGGGCTGCCTTGCCAATGCCGCCGTACACCACGAGCTCGTCAGGGTTTTCGGCGACTTCCGGGTCCAGGTTGTTCTGGATCATGCGGTAGGCCGCCTCGATTTGCCAGTTGGCGCAGGTAAGGGTGCTGCCGCGGGGCGCGCGCACGGGGCGGGCCTTGCTATCCAGAAAAGGGGTTTGGGAAAGATCGGACATGAGACTGCTCCGGAGAAGACGGGATAACAGGGGAATTTCACAGCACCAGAAAAAAGGAATCAACCGGCGACAGGATAAATCGTAGTTGTCTATACAACTTGTGTCAACTGCGGTAATCTATGGTTTGTGCGCAAAAGCCGGGCCGGCAACCCTGACCGGCCGATGAAAGGTCGGGACTTTTGCGGTGACAATGATTTTTTACACACGCGAGCACTCCGCTGAACCATGGCCACCACACCACTGCCTGCCTACGGTCAGGTCAAGGCATTCATCAAAAAACGCATCAGTGCCGGCACCTGGAAGCCCGGCGACCCGGTGCCCAGCGAAGCCGTGCTCATGGAGCAGTTCGGCGTGAGCCGCATGACGGTCAACCGGGCGCTGCGCGAGTTGATGGGCGAGGGCATGGTTACGCGCATCCAGGGCTCCGGCACTTTTGTGGCGGAGCTGCACCGCATTTCCTCCACACTGACCATTCGTGACATTCATGAGGAAGTGGTGGAACGGGGGCACGTACACACTTCGCGCGTGCTGCTCGCTGAATCTGAAAAAGCCAGCGCCGACCTGGCGCGCACCCTGGGCTTGCGGCCGGGCGGGCGGGTGTTTCACACGATATTGATTCACCTGGAGAACGGCGTGCCGATTCAGTATGAAGACCGATATGTGAACCCGGCGGCGGCACCTGATTATTTAAAGACCGACTTCACCCAGACCACACCCACCCACCATTTGCTCGAGCAGGCGCCGCTCACCGAGGCCAGCTATTCCATTGAGGCCTGCCTGCCCTCGGCGTTGGAGGCCAAACACCTGGACATCAAGCCCGCAGAGGCGTGCCTCGCCATGATGCGGCGCACCGTGAGCGGCAGCAACATCGCCAGTGTGGCGCGCCTGGTGTACCCAGGCTCTCGTTACAGTTTTGCCGGGAAGTTTCAGGCATGAGCCCGCCGGGCTGTCCCATGGGCTCATACCCCAGCGCTGTGGCGCGGAGGTTTCCTCAATGAGCTGGAACATCGTGCGGCTGGTCGACATCCCCGCGACGCCGTGGCGCAATGGCGGTGGCGTCACGCGTGAGCTGGCCATGTGGCCAGATGCGGGTGACTGGGCGTGGCGCATGTCGGTGGCGGATGTGGACAAGAGCGGACCGTTTTCGAAGTTCGAAGGCATCGAGCGCTGGTTCGCGGTGCTTGAAGGCGCGGGGGTTCACCTGGACGTAGCGGGTGTGCCGCACCGCGTAACAGCCAGCGACGCGCCGCTCTTTTTTGATGGCGCTGCGGAAACCGGTTGCGGCTTGATTGACGGCAAGACGCGCGATTTCAACCTGATGGTGCGCCGGGGCAACGCGCCTTCCCGCATGGTTCGCGTGGCAGGACGTTTTTCAGAAACCCTGCATGCTATGAAAACGATAGCTGTGTACGCATACGGATCAAGCGCTACAGTGTTATTTGATGAAGAAGTTTTGCAGCTGGAACCAGCGGCGCTGGCCTGGCGCACGGTAACGGGTAGCGCTGCGGTTCGCATCGCTGCAGAGCAAGCCCTCTGGATGGAGATACCCGCATGAGCCTGCAACTCTGGACCAACTGCCGCGCGGCCACGCTGCAAGCCGGCGCCGCACAGCCTTATGGGTTGATTGAAGATGCTGCGCTGGTGGTGGAGGGCGAATCCATCGTGTGGGTGGGCCCACGTGCTGATGTGCCTGCAGACCTTTTCGCTCGCTGCACAACGCAGCATGACGCCGGCGGTGCATTGGTCACTCCCGGTCTCATCGATTGCCACACCCATCTTGTCTACGGTGGCGACCGCGCCCACGAATTCGAGTTGCGCTTGAACGGCGCGACCTATGAAGAGATTGCCCTTGCCGGTGGCGGCGTCGCCTCGACCGTGAAGGCGACTCGCTCCGCCAGCACGCAGCAACTTCAAGCGCAGAGTGCGGCCAGGCTTCAACGATTGATTGCCGAAGGCGTGACCACACTCGAGATCAAGTCCGGCTATGGCCTGGCGCTGGAGCATGAACGCAAGACGCTGTCGGTGGCGCGCGCGCTGGGGAAAACCCATGCGGTGGATATTCGCACCACTTTTTTGGGTGCCCATGCGGTGCCGGCTGAATTCGCCGGGCGCACTGACGCCTATGTTGATGCCGTACTGGAAATGCTGCCGGCGCTGCACGCCGAAGGACTGGTTGATGCGGTCGACGCGTTTTGCGAGCGCATTGCTTTCAGCCCCGCGCAGACCGAGCGGGTTTTTGCCGCGGCCAAGGCCCTGGGCGTTCCTGTCAAGCTGCATGCCGAGCAGCTCAGCGACAGTGGTGGCGCGCAGCTCGCGGCGCGCTATGGCGCGCTCAGCTGCGACCACCTGGAGTGGTTGTCGGCTGAGGGCGCGCAGGCGATGGCGGCCGCCGGTTCCGTGGCGGTGCTGTTGCCCGGTGCGTTTTATTTCTTGCGTGAAACGAAGTTGCCGCCTATGGCCTTGCTGCGCGAGCACGGCGTGGCGATGGCGATTTCTACCGACTGCAACCCGGGCAGCTCGCCCTGCACCTCTTTGCTGCTGATGCTCAACATGGCGTGCACGCTGTTCCGCCTGACGCCTGAAGAAGCGCTGGCCGGCGTCACGCGCCATGCCGCCGCTGCGCTAGGTCTGCGCGACCGGGGCGTGCTGGCCGCCGGCATGCGGGCTGATTTTGTGCTGTGGGGTGTTGAGCGGCCGGCGGAGCTGAGCTACGCCTTTGGCGCGAACCCGCGCTTTCAAACAGTTTTCAAGGGCCAGGTCTTATGAACGAACGCTCGAGCGAAGTTTTTACATTGCACCAGGGTACGGTTCCGCTGCTGGTCAGCATGCCGCACATCGGCACCGAGATACCGGCCGAACTCAAGGGCGGCTACACCGATGAAGCCCTCCGGGTCGAGGACACCGACTGGCATTTGCATCTGCTCTACAACTTTTTGCCGGCGCTGGGCGCCAGCGTATTGCGGCCGCACTATTCGCGTTATGTGATTGACCTGAACCGCCCGCCCGACGATGTGCCCATGTACCCCGGTGCATCCAACACCGAGCTGTGCCCCACGCACTTTTTCAGTGGCGCGCCGCTTTACAAAGCAGGCCACGAGCCCGCACCCGAAGAACGCGCGCGCCGTCGCGAGGCCTACTGGCAGCCCTACCATTCGGCACTGGCCGGTGAGCTGGCGCGGCTGAAAGCCCAGCACGGCTTTGCCTTGTTGTGGGATGCGCACAGCATCCGTTCGCAAATTCCCTGGCTCTTTGAAGGCAAGCTGCCCGATCTCAACATCGGCACGGCCAGCGGTGCGAGTGCGAATGAAACCATCACCGCTGCAGTGGTACAGGCCTGCGCCGCCGCGCCCCATATCACCACCGCCGTTAACGGCCGCTTCAAGGGGGGCTACATCACGCGCCACTACGGCCAGCCGGACAGCGATGTGCATGCCGTGCAGCTTGAGATGTGCCAGAGCCTCTATATGCAGGAAGCGCCTCCCTACGCGTACGACGAAATGCTGGCATCGAAAGTTCAGCCTTTGTTAGAGAAAATGGTCTTCAGCGCCCTGCTGGCTTGCGTGTGCTGCTATGAAAAGTGAAGCAAGCCGGTTTTTCACCGAAGCGGCCTGGGTGCAGGGTGCATGGGCCAAAGACGTACTGCTGACGGTCGCCGGCAACGGCACCTGGCAAAGTGTGGAGCCCGGCGCCACGGCGCAGCAGCAAGAAGGCGCCACGCGTCTGCCTGGCCCGATCCTGCCTGGTTTGGTCAATGCGCACAGCCATGCCTTTCAGCGCGCGATGGCGGGCCTGACGGAGCGGCGCAGCGAGGGCGCCCATGCATCCGACGATTTCTGGAGCTGGCGCGACCGCATGTACACCGCGGCCAACCGCATCACGCCCGAACAGCTCGAAGCGATTGCAAGCCAGCTCTATGCCGAGCTGCTGGCCGGCGGCTATACCCAGGTCTGTGACTTCCACTACCTGCATAACGACATCAGCGGCGCGCCCTATGCCAACCCGATAGAAATGTCGCTGGCGCTTGTGCGCGCCGCGCAGCGCACGGGTATTGGCCTCACCTTGCTGCCCACGCTCTACATGCGCTCGGGCTTCAAGGCAACGGGTTTGCGGGAAGACCAGCGCCGTTTTTCATCGACGCCCGAGAGCGTCATGCGCATGGTCGAAGACATCCAGCGCCAGACAAAGGGCGACGCGCGCATCAATACTGGTGTGGCCGTGCATTCATTACGCGCGGCCAGCCCGGCTGCGCTGCATGAGCTCACAGGCGCAGCCAAAGCAGCCGGCCTGCCGGTACACATCCACATCGCTGAGCAGACGCAGGAAGTCGATGACTGCCTGGCGCACACCGGCCAGCGCCCGATTGAATGGCTACTCAACAACGCCGATGTCGATGCCCGCTGGAACCTGGTGCACGCCACTCACTCGACACCGGCCGAGTTGCAAGGCGTGCAGGGCAAAGGCGCCTCCATTGTGATTTGCCCCGCAACTGAAGCAAATCTGGGCGACGGCGTGTTTGATTTGCCGGCCTACGCAGCCGCAGGCGGCAAGTGGTCCATAGGCTCCGACAGCCACGTCACCCGCAGCTGGCCTGAAGAGCTGCGCCTGCTGGAATATTCGCAACGCCTCACGCTGCGTCAGCGCAACATCGCCGCCCGCATCCTGGGCCACGAGAGCAGCGCGGCTGGCTTGTTCGAATCCGCACTGGTGGGCGGTTTCCCCGCAACTGGCCGGATGCAGGGTGGTTTCGCGCCCGGGCATCGGGCGGACTTCATGACGCTGGATCCCGGTTCGCCCGCGTTGCTGGGTGTGCCGGTTCACCATCTGCTGGATGCGCTGGTGTTTTCGAGCCCAGGCGGAGTGGTTGGCGAGGTATTTGTAGCCGGGGAGCGTGTACTGGCCAGCGGGCCAGGTGCAGAGAAAAGGCGGCAGCTCGCAGAAAACTTCAGCCAGGCCATGCGCGAACTATGGCGTTGAAAGGTCAAAGGTCGCCAGTTGCACTTTTATGTGCGAAATAGCGTTCCGGGCCAATAGTGACGGGCGCAAGCAGCTATTAAAACAGGAGTATGTGGTACCACCAACAGGAATCGAACCTGTATCTAGCGCTTAGGAGGCACTCGTTCTATCCATTGAACTATGGCGGCACTTCTCTTGGAGAAGCTGCAATTGTATTCGGTGGCGAAAGCCGGCCTCGCCCTCAGGAATCACCTCAGTCGTAAGGCACGGTGAAGATCAGGTCCACCGCGCTTTGCTGGCCGGCCTGGGCGCGCACGGTGAAGCGTTGCGAGAGGTCGTAAAACACGTAGAGCGTGCCCAGTGCGCCGGTCACGGTGCGCTCATAGGCGGCGTAGAAATTGCGCGAAAAGCGCTTGCCCAGCGTGACGGCGCCTTCTGTCGTGGTGCCGTCCGTGTTGCTGGATGCGCCGCGGTAGGACAGCTCGTCCAGTCCCAGCGAGGCAGCCAGGCCGCCCGACATGCCGCCGCCTTTGCTACCCAGCAGGGCCAGGGCGGCCTGCTGCAGTAGCGCGGCTTCGGCTCCGCCTGAAGCCGACGAGCGGCCCACCACCAGCCACGAGAGTTTTTCGGCGTCGGGCAGCTCGGGTTGCGCGTACAGGCGCACGCGCGGCAGCAGGGCGGTGCCGGTAATTTGCACGCCCACGCGCTGCGTGAGGTTGGGGCGAATCGCCAGGATATCGAGCGAAGGGTTGTCGATGGCGCCGGTAAAGCGCAGCATGCCTTGCTCCACATCCAGGCGCTGGCCGTAGGCGCGGTACTGGCCGCCTGCCGTGTTGATGGTGCCGTTGAGCCGGGGCTCGCGCAGCGTTTCACCGCTCAGGGCCAGCGTGCCGCGCACACGCGTGTCTATGCCCTTGCCCTGGATGCGGAAGTCGCGGCCCAGGTCAAGCTCCACCGCCAGTTTGACGGGGCGCGCGTCGCGGTCGGCGATTTCGTCGCTGGTCTGCGCGGGTGCCTTTTGGCCCGCCGCCGCGCCGCGGGTGGTGCGCACCACCACGTCGTCGCCGAGTTGCGGCGTACCTTCGTCGGGCAGGATGATGCGGGCCTGGTCGATCACCAGCTTGCCGGTGAGTTCAGTTTGTTGTCCCTTGAGGCCGGCCTGCACCTCGCCCGATACCGTCAGTTGCCGGTCGGTACGGATGCTGGCCCGCAAGCTTTCGAGCCTGGCCGTGAGCTGCACCTGCGGCTTGCCCTCCACCCAGCCGGCTTCGCCCTGGGCCGTGAGAACGCCGCCCGTGCCCTTGTCGCCCGCGCCCTGCAGCGTGAACTCGTTGATGCGCATGCGCGTGCCGTCGAGTTTGGCGCGCAGGCGGCCGTTGCCGAATTCGATGCCGTCTACCACCGAGCGCAGGGCGAGGTCGTTGGCCTGCAGGTCGCCGGCCAGTTGCGGCGCGGCGCGGGTGCCGCTGATCGCGACGTCAGCGCCCAGCGAGCCGCGCAGCCGCCAGCCCGGCGGCGCCAGCACTGACCACACGCCGATGCGCGGCAGCTGGGCGCGCAGCTGGCCGGCCAGCGGTGCATCGGCCGGCCAGAGCCAGCCGCCGCCGGCGGTGGCTGGCGCGCGGGCCAAACGGGTCCTGAGCTGGCCGTCTGCCGTGCCCGCGCGTTCGCTGTCCCAGCGCAGCGCCAGCGTGACGGCCTCGCCTTCGCTTTGCAGCGAGAGGCGCGCTTCCTTCACGCCGGCCGCCACGCGCGCCGCCATGCCTTGCACGGTTTCGGCTTGCACGGTGATGTCGCCGCTGCTGCGTGCGAGGCTGACTTTCAGGCGCAGCGTGTCACCCAGCGTGGCGTCCCAGTCGCCATCCAGCAGCAGGGTGCCGCCCAGGCCTGCGCCGGCCATTTGCGGGCCGGCCAGCAGTTCTATCCAGGCCAGCGGCAGGCCGCTGAGCTTGCCGGCGGTGACGAGTTCACGGCCCGGCCGCCAGCGAACCGGTTGCCACGCCAGCGTGGCCTGCGAAGGGGCACTGGTGGATGCGCCCGAAGGCGGCGCGACCAGAAGGGCTTCTCCCGCGCCGCTTTCAAACAGGTCACCATTGCGCGCGGGCGTCCACTTGAGCGGCACGGTGCTGCGGGTCTTGAGCTGCCAGGCCCCCTTGCCCAGCGTGGGGTCTTCCACACTCACACTGAGCTGCTTGACCAGGCCTTGCCACGCGGATTCAGCGAGCGGGGCGTTGCGTGCGGCGCCGTTGTTGAGTCGCCCGCCTTCTGCCGCCAGCTGCAGGGTGTAGCGGCGCTGGCCTGCTTCCATGCGGCCTTGCGTGGCCAGCTGTGCCTGGCTCAGGCGGCCGGAAAGCGTGGCCTGGAAGGCGCGGATTTTCAGGGCCTCTGCGGTAGCGACTGGTGCTGTTCCTGCTGTGCTGGAAGTTGTCGCAGCGGCGGGCGCAGGCGTTGCCATGCGCCAGTCAAGTGAAGGCAGGTCCAGCCGTGCCTGCAAGGCCGGATCTTGCCAGCCACCTTGCCAGCTGGCTTGCAGTTCGGCGCTGCCGCTCGCCGATGCGCTCTTCAATGATGCGGGCAGGCCCGGGAGTTTTTGCAGCCAGCGCAGGGCTTGCGCCATGTCGCGGCCGCGCAGGCTCACGTCGCCTTTGCCGCTGGTTTGCCGCAGTTCCCCTTGCAGTTGAGCGTCCAGTCCGGGGGCTGTCAGTGTGAGTTTTCCCTTGCCGCCTTTTGCGCTGGGTTGGGCCTCAAGCTGACCTGCCAGCTCGGCGTCGTCGGTGCGTACGCGCAGAGCCGACAGCACCAGCGTGCCGCCGGCCTGTTCGGCATTCCAGCTGCCGGTGGCACTGGCATCGCGCAGGCGCAGCTGGCCCAGCGGATTGTTCCTGGCGCTGGCGTCATTGCGTGCTGCCTGCACGTTTGCGTCAAAGCTTATGACCGGGCCCTGGCTGCGGATGTCGGCTTTGCCGTCCAGCGGCAGCGGCGCCAGTTGGCTGTGCAAGAGGGCCGGGTTGACGTGTTGGAGCGTTGCCCGCAGCTTCCACGCGGGTGCTGCAAGGGATGTGGTGGGCGCATCAGCCCACTCGCCGCTGGCCAGCAGCTCGCCGCCGCCCAACTGAGCCTTGAGCGTGCGCACCATGGCCATGCCGCTACGCCACTCGCCTTGGATTTCCAGCCGATCCAGGGGCAGCTTGTGCTGGTCCCAGGGGCCAGGCAGGGAATTGGCCAGTTGCAGTTGCAACTGCCAGGCGGATGTCGATGAAGCGCTTGCCGGTGAACTTGCAGAGGCTGCAGGCCGCACGTTGGCGCTGCCCGTCAGCAAGGTTTGTGGGCCTTCGGGCCAGAAGGCTGCTACATCCAGGTCACGAAAATCCGCATCAGCTTGCGGCAGGGGTTGTGGAGCCCAGGGCATCACGCGTGCTGTTGCAGTTGCCTGTGGTTGCCGCTGGTTTTTGCGGGGTGATGTGGCGGAAGGCTGAGCGCTCACTTGCAGCTCGGCCTTCACCAGCAGTTCGGTGAGGGGGCCGTGGGCCGTGGCTTTGAAAGCCAGCGGCACGGGCGCTTTTGTGCCGGGAATCTGCGTGTCCAGTGCGCCTGCCAGACTGGCATCAAGCTTCAACGGGCTGTGTGACGATAAGGTCGCGCGCCCGTTGTAGCGGCCGTGCGCTACCTGCGCGCTGAGCAATTCCAGCTGGTGGTCTATGCCCTTGAACGCATAGTTTCCAGTGATGGCGGAGGCTGAAAACGCCGCGCCGCCCGTCCATTGAAACTGCCCGATGGAAAACCCGTCAAGCACCACCGGCAGCGGCAAGCCCAGCGCTGAAGGCGGCACCGACGGCGTGGTCGAGGGCGAGCGTTGATCGTTGACCTGCACGCTGGCTGCAGCCAGCCGGTTGACCTCCAGCGTGCCGTGCAGCAGCGACCACGGTTGCCAGGCGAGGGTGACATCTCTCACATCCACACGCAAGCCATCTTGCTGCCACACCAGTTGGTCAACATGCCCGCCCGCGCGTAACGAGCCTGTCACGCGTTCGGCGCTCAGCGGCTGGGTTCGAGCGATCCAGTTCAATGCGGTGGCCAGTGAGCCGTCGGTGCCGGCCCACCACCAGGCGCCTGCAGTGACGCCGATAGCCAGCACCACCACGCTGCCTGCGGTCCAGGCTGTGACGCGCAGCCAGCGCCGTGGTGGGCGTGCAGGCCCCGGTGCGGCTGGAGGAATCGAGGTCTTCGGCGTGTCCATCAGAAAACAAATCCCACGCTGACGTGCAGGCGCAGCTGTTTGACTTTCACACCATAGGCCAGGTCAATCTGCAGCGGCCCGATAGGGCTTTTCCAGCGCACGCCGGTGCCGATGCCGACGGAAGGTTTCATGTCTTTGGGGTTGTCTGCCACGGCGCCTGCATCGATGAAGAAAGTGTTCTCCCATTCGCTGGGCCGGCCGTCGCGCAGCATCGGGCGCTGGTATTCCACGCTGCCCACCGCCATGTAGCGGCCCGGCCCAGTCACACCGTTGTCCAGTTTGATGCCGATGTCACGATAGCCGTAGCCGCGGACGGTGGTGTCGCCGCCCGTTCGGAACAGCAAGGTGCCGGGAATGCGCGCCGAGTCTTTGGCCAGCACGGCGCCGCCCTCGGCGCGCATGGCGATGCGGCCCCGCTCCAGCGGCACAATGCCGAGCCAGCGGCCCACGGCGCGGGTGAGAGGCAGGTGCTGCGACCCCATGGTGCTGCCGGCGCCGAGTTCAAAGCCCAGGCCGTAGCCCTTGCTCGGGAATGGCAGGCTGTCGAAGTAGCGACCCGTCCAGACATAGTTGGCGGTCAGGGCCGAGCCGTCGCCGATATCGGCGGCGGAGCTGTTGATCTGGCCGCTGCCGCTCACGCTCGCCCTGTCGTATTGCAAATAGATGTTGCGGTCTATGCGTTCGCCGGCCTGCGTGCGGCCAAAGCGCAGGCGCCCGGAGCGGGTGACGAGCTCGTTGTCGTCGACACGTTCGGTGCGCGCCAGGGCCACCCAGCGCCAGCTGGCCTCATCGGGAATCGAGGTCCATTCGGTCTGGGCGAAAGGTGATTTCTTTTCGAGTTGCAGTTTGGTGACGGCGCGCCAATTGGTGCCCGGCACGCGCAGGTGTGTGTGCTCAATCGAGGCGCGCGGCCCGCTGTCGGTGGTAACGCCCACGCCCAGAATGACCTTCTGCAGTTTGGCTTCGCGCACCTGTACCTGGACGGGCGCTGCCTGCGGATCGCTTTCGGGATCGACAAAGATATAAGCCGAATCGAAATAACCGCTGGAAGCCAGCCGCTGCTGCGCTTCGGTCAGCTGCTTCTGGTCGTACATGGCGCCGGCATTGAGGCGTGCCAGGCGCGGCACCAGCACCGGGTCGTAGCGCTCGACACCTGTGACCTGCATGGGGCCCAGGCGGTAGAGGGGGCCGGAGTCGAGCTTGAGGCTCAGGGCTGCGCTGTGCTCCGGTGCGTCCACATCGGCCAGGCTGCCTGCCAGCTTGCCGGCCGGGTAGCGGCGGGCAACCAGGTCGCGCAGGGCCTGTGTCTTGGCGCTGTCCCAGGCGTCCTGCGTAAAGCGTTGGCCCGTGGGCAGACGCCAGTCGCGCTGGATTTCCGCGCGCTGGGCCTGCGCATCCGGGTCGGGGGATTCGGCAATATCGCCTGCAAAGTCGATTGCCACCGGCCCGACCGTTGTAGCCTGACCCGGCTCCACCGCGACCACAATGGTCGGCCGCTGGCCTGACCCCGCGGCGGTGCCGCCTTCTCGCGTAATGGCGATGGTCGGGCTGAAATAACCCAGCGTGCCCACCAGGTTGCGCACATTGCGCTCGGCCAGCACGATCAGGCGGGCCAGTTCGGCCTCGTCCAGGTCGGTCACAGCGCGGTAGCGTTGCAACTCAAGGTGTCTTTCGAGCAGCTCCTTGATGGGCTGCGGCGCGCGCACCGCGATGTCAAAGGCCGTAACTTCAGGCTGAGCGCTGGTTGGGCCGGTAGAGCCCTGCGGTGTGGGCTCAGGCGTGACTTTCTGAGGGGGCGGAGGTGGGGCTGGCGCGGTTTGTGTGACGCCGGAAGGCAGTGTCGCTGTGTTGCCGGACTGCGCAGGCGCAGCCGTTTGCGCGGCGGCCAAAGGCGCCAAAAATATCGCAGAGAGGGCGAAAGCAGGGATGAAGCCGGCGCTGGTCGGCAATCCTGCCGGGGTGGCCGTCCGTGCGCAGTGGGTACTGTGGGTACTTGGATGGGTCACGAAGGCAGTTTACTTGAGCGCCCCAGCGCTCAGGCGTAGGAGGCGAACGCTACTTCGAGAGCATTCGCATGGCTTCTTCCAGGCCCTTGATGGTCAGCGGGTACATGCGCTGGTTAACCAGTTGCTGGATCACGCTGATGCTCTGACGGTATTGCCAGACACCCTGCGGTTCGGGGTTGATCCAGGCGAATTTGGGGAAGGCGTTGGTCAGGCGCTGCATCCATTCGGCGCCGGCTTCTTCGTTGTTGTATTCCACGCTGCCACCCGGCTGCAGGATTTCGTAGGGGCTCATGGTCGCATCGCCGACGAAGATGAGTTTGTAATCCTTGTTGTACTTGCGGATGATGTCCCAGGTCGGGAATTTCTCGCTGAAGCGGCGGCGGTTGTTCTTCCACATGAAGTCGTAGACGCAGTTGTGGAAGTAATAAAACTCGAGGTGCTTGAACTCGGCCTTCACGGCAGAGAACATTTCCTCGACGCGATGGATGTGCTCGTCCATGGTGCCGCCCACGTCCATCAGCAGCAGCACCTTCACATTGTTGTGACGCTCGGGCACCATCTTGATGTCCAGCCAGCCGGCATTGGCCGCCGTGGAACGTATGGTGTCGTCCAGGTCCAGTTCTTCGACATTGCCTTGGCGTGCGAACTTGCGCAAGCGGCGCAGCGCGACCTTGATGTTGCGCGTGCCGAGCTCCTGGGTGTCGTCGTAGTCCTTGTAGGCGCGCTGGTCCCAGACTTTCACGGCGCTTTTGTTGCGGCTTTTCTCCTGGCCAATGCGTATGCCTTGCGGGTTGAAGCCGTTCGCGCCAAAGGGCGATGTGCCGCCCGTGCCTATCCATTTGCTGCCGCCTTCGTGGCGCTCTTTCTGCTCTTCAAAACGCTTTTTGAGCGTTTCCATGAGTTCGTCCCAGCCCATCTTCTCAATCTTGGCTTTTTCTTCGGGGCTGAGTTCCAGCTCGAGGTTTTTGCGCAGCCATTCGAGCGGGATGTCTTTGGTGAAGTCGGCCAGCATTTCCACGCCTTTGAAGTAGGCGGCAAAGGCGCGGTCGAATTTGTCGTAGTTTTTTTCGTCTTTCACCAGCACCGTGCGGCTGAGGTAATAGAAGTCATCGATCTTCCAGGCGCCTTCGCCCTCGTGCGCTTCGAGCTTGTCGCTGTTTGGGCCGACGACGCCTGCCTGCAGTGCTTCGAGCAGCATCAGGTATTCCTTGACGGAGACCGGCAGCTTGGCCGAGCGCAGGGTGTAGAAGAAATCGATCAGCATGGAAACTCCTTGGCGGCAAGCGCTTCAGGCTCGTGGCTTATCCAGAAGATAGAGCAACTGTGCTTTCACTTCGGGCCATTCGCCTGCGGCCAGGCTATACATCACGGTGTCGCGGATCGTGCCGTCGCGGCGCAATGCATGGCCGCGCAGCACGCCGTCTTTGCGGGCGCCCAGGCGCTCGATGGCGCGCTGCGAAGCGTGGTTGAAGTTGTCGGTGCGCCAGCCCACGATATTGCAGCCCAGCGTGTCGAAGGCGTGGCTCAGCATCAGCAGCTTGCAGGTGGTGTTGACATGGGTGCGCTGGCAGCGCGCGGCGTACCAGGTGTAACCAATCTCGACGCGTTTGAGGTTGGGCACGATGTCGTGGTAACTGGTGGAGCCCTGTACTTCGCCAGAGGCGGCGTCCGTGACTGCAAAGGCCAGGCGATTGTTGGTGGCCAGCGCGGTTTCAATATAGCCGCGCGTTTCGTGAGGCTCGGGCACCGAGGTGATGCGCAGCTTCCAGAGTTCGCCATCGGCGGCCGCGGCCTTGAGGCCTGCGTCGTGCGCCAGCGTCAGCGGTACGAGGCTCACGCCGCGCGATTCCAGGGTCACGGGTTCGACAAACGCCATGCTTACTTCTCTCCTTCGGGTTTTTGCCGGTTCCTCCAGCGTCGGGCCACTTGCAGCCCCAGGCCGCCGCCCAGGCCCACCAGCACGATGCCCGCGATGGCGCCGTTGCCGTAGCCGGCTTCAAAAATGTCGAAGCCGAGCAGATGGCCGGCCCAAAAGCCGAGAAGCGCGCCGCCGACAAAGCCGACCGCGTCCGACAGGCCTTCGATCAGCAGTGATTTTTGGTTCATATGAGTTAGCTCTAACTGGCGACAATAATTTTGCGGATTGGCTGCAGGGTCTGCGGATCTAGTTCATCAAGGACTGTGAGGGCTAGCCGAAAAGATTGTTGATTTTTCACAGTTACCTGTATGTCACCGTACTGCACCTTGATCAGCTGCAATTCCGCAATAGGTTCTGTGATGTACATGTTGTTCAGCGATTGTTGCGCTGCTTGAAAACCAGCTTCTCGAACAGGGTCACGTC